>CAYHWZ010000276.1:0-3619 GCA_964359975.1 uncultured Elusimicrobia bacterium
CGGACCGTACACGTGGGCTGGCGAGTTCCTGCAGTCACCGGTATTTTACAGTGGACATTCCATATTTGCCGGCAACAACATTGCGTCGCAGGTCAAGTTTGACACGTATCTGACCAATAACCTGACTTACTATTTCGTGGTGCGCACTGCGAACCGTGACGGGACAAAGAGTCCTTATTCTGACGAGATTCCGATCATGCCGCGCAAGACCAGAGTGCGGTTCTGGCTGGACGCACGCGGGCAGGGAGCAACGTCCGCTTACATCCGCGGCAACTGTCTGCAGCTTGGTCCGGGATTGAACGACTCCAAGATGAATCTGCCGACTTTCAACTATATACAGATGACCAACAACGGTGACGGCACATTTGAGTACAGCGCGGACTTTGACAACAGTATGTACATCCGTTACCGCTACGCGCTGAACACGTCCGGTAACATGGAAAGTCTGGGCGGCACATACAACGAAATCGGCGACGACGGCGGTCTGACCTGGGCCCGAGCCATTGAACGCGGCATACCGCGTGGCGGGACCAACGATTATTTCGAAATCAAGGACGACGGTACCGGCAACATGCTAGTGGTAAATGTCTGGGCGGATCTTGGTGACGAGGATAATTTCGGTTCCGTGGCGCCCGCCGCCCCATCAAATCTGTCTGTAAGCGCGCAGAACCAGACTATTAAACTCGGCTGGACTAAAAATCTGGAACCGGACATTGTGAAATATCTTGTGGAACGCAACAGCGTGGAAATCGGCCAGACTGACGGTAACACTCTCAGCATGACGGACACGGGACTGACAAACGGAACCACGTACACCTACCGGATCCGCGCTGTCAACCGGTTCAGCAAGACCAGCGGATATTCCAGCACGATTGACGGATGGCCGCGCGTGAACGACATTCAGGCGCCGCAGGTGCCGTCGAATCTGAACACGTATGCGGTTTCGACTTTCACCGTCCGGGTCATGTGGAACTCTTCATCGGACAATGACCTGGCTGGCTACAATGTTTACCGGTCCACCACATCAAACGATTCTTCGCCGACGAAAATCAACACATCTCTGGTTTCAGGGGCTGCGTCTCCCTATTATGACGATGCAACAGTGCTGCAGGGAGTGACCTACTATTACAAGCTGGATTCGCAGGACGATTCGTCGCCGTTCAATACGAGCACGAAATCCGTGCAGACATCAGCATACCTGGTGGTCCGCACATTCCGTGTGGATATGGGAAGCGCCGCTGCCACGAGTGTGTCAATGACCGGTCAGCCGCTGCCCTTTTCTGTGCCGGTGACAATGACACAGGATACGGCGTCGCCATGGATTTGGACCGTGACTACGGGGCAGCTTGCAGGCAAAGCCATGCGCTACCGTTACAAAACAGCCATCGCCACCACGACACCGACGGAAGCCAATTTCGGCACTTCCAGCGGCGACCGCGAAATCACGATTTCATATCAGTCCAACCTTACCATTACTGACGACTGGGAAGAAACTCCGCTCACGCCAACCAATGTGCGCGCATATGCGGATGACGCTTCTGTCTGGATTTACTGGGATGCGGCAAACGGTTCAGAGGATATTCACGGATACAGAGTCTACAGCACTACCGGCGGATTGTGGTCTACTATTGACACCGCAAGCCCGTACAAAGTGACCGGACTCACCAACGGACAGACATACAGTTTTGCCGTGAGAAGCGTGGACGGCGGCGAAGTCGTGCTGGAAAGCGCCAACTCTGGCACAGTGACCGTTACACCGGAAACAGCTATTCACGTCATCATCAAGGGCGACAGAAGGGACGAGCGGGATTATGAAGAAGAGGCGTATTTGAGATGAACATAGGGATGAGGGATGAGACCATGAGGGCTGAGACTACGGCAAAAACCGGTATGTCTTTCCTGTCTGTTGTCTCATCCCCCGGCCTCCCGCCACGGCGGACAGGCGCTGTCAGGCGGGTCGTCTCTCGCGGTCTTATCCCTTTTCTTTCCCTTTGTCTCATCCCTCATGTCTCATCCCTCATCCCTATCCTGTACTCCGGCGCGCATCCTGACTGGGGCGCGGCGAATGTGCAGAGAAAAGTGGCCATCCAGTCGGGCGGAGCCATGACAGCGGGACTCACGTCTACCGACCTTCCGGTCTGGTCCAATGCTTCCCAATCCAACGTGACCAACGGCGCGGTGAACATGACTGCGGCAGGCGACGGCACTTATGAATATAATATCCGACTCCCGCGCGGCGCCACGTACAATTTTCTTTTGTTCACGCGTACGAACTCATCGCCGCCGTCGGGGATGAACGCTGATTCCGACTATTATGACACGGTCAACGCTTCGACCAGCAACGTGATGATCACGTCCGGCGCGCCGTCTGCACCGTCGGAACCTCCCACTCAGGTAGCGCGGTTCAAACAGGTCGGGCCGACTTTTGATGCGCGCAGACTGCTCACTGTGCCGCGCAGTATGTCTGCCGGGTCCACTCTTTATGTTTACTGCAACTTTGCCGGCACACCCACGGCGCCGGTCAGTTTCCAGGCCACTCCGATTAGCTCGTACAGTATTTTGATGTCGTGGGGAAAACCATACGGAGTGTGGGGCAGCGGCGGCGACTCGTTTGCAGCAGCGGATGTGATCGTGGGCGGCGTGTACTTGATCCGTCATTCCACCGGCAGCGCCAACGGACCGTACTCGGACCTGGTCACTGTGCCGGGCTCCACATTTTCCTATACGCGAACGGGTCTCACTGCGGGAGTGACTTATTACTACATCATCCGTTCATCGGATGCGTATCAGGGACGGTACGGCTCAAAAGATATTGAAAACAGTTACAGCGGATTTTCGTCCACGGCAGAGGCGGCTCCCATGCAGACGCGTCCTGTGCGGTTCAAAGTGGACAATATTGACTGGGAAAAAGTGGAGGGCAAATTTCAGCAGCTGGTCTGGATGACTCCGGTGGACGAAGACGCCAGAAGCTACCCTTATAAGGAACAGGGCAGGATCGTAAGGGTGTATGTGCCGAGGGAAGAGGAAATGGAAAGTGGAAAGTGGAAAGTGGAAAGTGGAAAGTCGGAACATGAAAATATTTACAAGTACTAAACCAATGGACATTGGAGCGAAAGTGACGACGCAAATCACTTTTTGCCGCCTTATTGTTTTGCTTTTACTTTCCACTTTCCACTTTCCACTTTCCACTGCTTTTTCCTCAGAACCCGGCGCGCAGAGCGAGTTCGGCGGCATACCTAAAAAGATTTCCATTCAGCAGGGCACGGCAATCTCGGCCTGGCTGGACCGCGGCGATTATGTGCAGTCCGCTGCCATGACAGCGCTCGGAGACGGGACTTGGGAATACAATGCGAATCTGGTGCCGGGCGCCACATACAACTTTATGTTCTTTGCAGTGACCACTGCCGCAGTGTCCGGACTGAGCAGCAACTCGACTTACTACGACACGCCGCCCAGCGGGTACACAGGCACACTTACGTTTCCCACATCCACTTCTTCATCCACCATCACAGGCACACAGGCCGCATGGTTCGGGAGCTGCGGGGCTGGCGATACGCGCCGTTTGCTCCGAGTGCCGCAGGGGAGCACCACTTTCTATGTCTTCGCCAACTTCGCGCAC
>CAYHWZ010000277.1:0-3603 GCA_964359975.1 uncultured Elusimicrobia bacterium
CCATGTCTATAGTTTCCATGAGCACCGAGTACGCGCTGTTGGCCATGTGCCATCTCACACTTCAGCAGGAGTCCGGCAAAATGACGCGCAAGACCGGACTGACGGTTTCTCAAATCTCCGAGTCAACCGGAATCCCGTCCAACTTTCTATCCAAGATATTGCGGCAAATCGCGCGGGCCGGCATCATCCGGTCCACGCGCGGATGCAAGGGCGGTTATATATTGGCGCGCTCCTCGGAAAAAATCACCGTGCTGAACGTGGTCGAGGCAGTGGAAGGTACGATGCGGTTCAATCAGTGTTCCGGCCGTCCGGAAAATTGCGTGGTGTCTGTTTGCTGTCCGTTCTACGGTATGTGGATAGAAGCGCAGGAAATGTTCCGCTCTGTGCTGGAAAAATATACGCTCCATTCCATCGCCATATTTGTGCAGGGACTGCCGGAAGAAGAAAAATTTGCCGGTCTGCTCAAGCGCAGGTTCTGCGGTACCGGCCTTGAAATGGCCGGGAGGGTGTCATGACAATCACTCAATTGCTCGCTCAAGACCACGCACGTCTGAGAAAAGATATGGCGGAAATCCGGAGGAAAATGCCCAACGGGTCCATTCTAAAACGCGAGATTGACAAATTCATCCGCGACCTGGAACTGCACGAAACAATTGAAATGAGATTTCTCGTCACGCCGGCCACTCTTTCTCCGATTGCCGCGAGAATCGAGGAACTGACCGCACGCATAGAAACCGAACATCATGAAATATGGGACCAGGTCGGCAAGTTTGTGGAACTGAGCAAACATAATGACCTCTCCGAACTGAAATCCGCCTATTCCTATTTTCTTAATCTGGCCGAAATGCACATCAAACTGGAAGAAGAGATTCTTTTTCCCATGGTGACCGAATACATCGACATCCTCACTCTCGAAGAACTGGGCCGCGAAGCGGAAAAATATCTCCAGCGGTTCCGACAGGAAAGCGGCAGCGCGGAGGTGCGGTCATGAGCGCGGTAGCCGCAATCAACGGGTCCTCAACGGTATTGAGGCGCGTGTATTGGGAAACCACCGCCGGGTGCAATCTGCGGTGCATCCATTGCCGCAGGACCGACGTGCTTCAGCATGGAGCCCCGGCCGAACTCACCACGCAGTAAGGGTTCAAGATGATCGACAATCTTTCCGAAAACGGTAAACCGGTGCTCATTCTTTCCGGCGGAGAGCCGTTGTTCCGCAAAGATATTTTTGAAATCGCGGCCTATGCGAAATCAAAAGGTCTGCCCGTGGCACTATCCACCAACGGTACGCTGGTCACCAAAGATATGGCCCGCAAAATCAAAGAGTCCGGCGTGTATTACGCGTCCATTTCTCTCGATGGCGCGTGCGCGGAAACGCACGACACGTTCCGCGGCGCGGGCAACTTTGAAAAGTCTCTGCGCGGCCTGGCCAATTTGCGCGAACAAGGCATCAAAGTCCAGATAAATTTTACCGTCACCAAAAAGAACGTGAACGAAACCGCCAGAATCTACGACCTGGCCCGCGAGTCCGGCGCATGCGCGCTGTACCTGTTTCTGCTTGTGCCCGTCGGGTGCGGAGTGGAGATAGTCGATTCCCAGATGCTAAGTTCCGAGGAAGTGGAAGAATGGCTGAAATGGGTGAATGTGAAAGAACGCGAAAACCCGTTTGAAATCCGCGCCATCTGCGCGCCGCACTTTTACCGCGTAAAAAGTCAGGAGACAAATACGCCGCCGTCGGACAAACGGCTCGGATGTCTGGCAGGCATCAATATTTGTTTTGTATCGCATAAGGGAGAAGTGTATCCGTGCGGGTACCTGCCGGCGAGCGCGGGAAATGTGCGGAGCACGCCTCTTTCCGATATTTGGAACGAGTCAAAGCTGTTCAAAAGTTTCCGGCAATATTCATTGCTCGAAGGTAAATGCGGATTTTGCGAGTACAAGACCGTGTGCGGAGGATGCCGCGCCCGCGCCTACTACGAACATCAGGACGTGCTGGCTGAAGAACCCTACTGCGACTACAAACCCGCCGCACAAACGTTGGTCTGCTGAACTGGGAATCCCTCCCCCTCGAGGGGGGGGAGGATAGTGGGGGTGAAAATAGCCACCCTCACAGAATTTGACACCATTACCTGCTCGCGGTATAATATACTTACATCACAATCTTACAGCATGTGAATCGAAAAATCAGTTGAGCTGAACACCTGCGCGGCTACGCTAATCCAACGGTTCCCAATATGGGGGAAAAACCGCTGGATTTTTTGTTGTCCTGCAAACTGGAGAAAATGAAAATTACGGAAGAAGTCCTGCACACATTGCGCGGAGAAAAGACATCAGTTTATCCCGCTGCCCCAAAAAAGACCGGCCGCGCCGCGCTCCTGTTTTCCGTTGCGCTCTGTGTGATTCTGCCCATACTTTTATATCTGCCGTCACTGCGCGCGCCGTTTTTCTTCGATGATCTTACATACATTGTGGAAAATCCCGCCATCCGGAGCACGGACAATCTCAGGAAAATGTTTTCCGAGAGTTACGATGCCCATTCCTGGCACAAAATCGTCATTTCGCGTCCGCTCACATATCTGACCTTTGTTGCCAATTATAATGCCGGACAACTGGACCCAGCCGGTTACCGCATCGTCAACATGATCCTGCACGCACTCGTGGCAGTGCTGGTGCTGTTTTTAACAATCGAGATAAAGTTTTTGGCATACAAGAAAAGCAATATACTGCCTGCGCTGGCCGTTGCCCTGATTTTTGCCGTGCATCCTATTAATACGGAAGTGGTGACGTTCGCCGCGCACCGGTCAGACAGCATGTCCGCACTTTTTTTTCTGGGTTCGTGCCTGCTGTTCATCCGCTCGTATAGAGGATCCGTCATTGCCCATATTTTCTCCGTGCTCTGTTTTGCATTGGCTGTTCTGTCCAAAGAATCAGCCGCCATACTGCCTGCCGTGCTGATATTGCTCGACGCGCTTTTTCTCACCGGCGCAGATTCAAACACTGACTGGCGCGCGGCTGTGAAAAAAAGAATCGTATGGCACCTGCCGTTTTGGGCGATGTTTGCCGCAGTGCTGGTGTACCGGTACGCGCGGTTCGGCGGTATGGGCGACGTAGGCACACAGACCAGTCTTCGCTGGGGCCATCTGACTTATTTCACCACGCAGATCGTGGTGGTCGCGCAATATTTGAGACTGCTCATCATGCCCGTCGGTCAGTCCATTGACCATTTTGTGGAACCCCGGATGGCCCTGTTCACGCGCGAAATATTTTTGTCCCTTGCCGCGCTTTCGGCCATGCCGGTCCTGTTTGCATACGCATACAGAAACAATCCTGAAACCCGCCGTCTGCTGATATTTGCCGTCGGATGGTTTGCACTTGTATTGGCGCCCACATCCAGTTTTATGCCCCTGAACGACGCCATGGCCGAGCGCCGCATCTATCTTGCTTCGTGGGGATTCGTCATGGCGCTGACAACTGTTTACGCGGGAATATTCCGCCGCAAAAAATGCGTTGCTGGGAATAACCGCGCCTGCAGAGTCGTTTTCTGTTCATTTAGATTGTTTAAATTATTGGCGCGTTGCTATGCCACACAAATGAGAACACATATGT
>CAYHWZ010000278.1:0-3599 GCA_964359975.1 uncultured Elusimicrobia bacterium
TTGGGCGCGTTCTATGACTTCTTCCTGCCCGCCGGAGTGAAACGCAGTTTTGCCAAGAATGTGAAAGTGACTCTGCAAATCAGCACAGTTTCCGGCAGTCCTAACGTCTATTTCTACAATGATTCAGCCAGCACCGTGACCACGACCAGCGGACAGCTTGTGCCGCCGGGCGCGTATGGTCTGGAAGATACCAGCAAGAATCTGGATTCAGCCAATAAAACGATTTCCGTCAGCGTCAACCATTTCACCGTGTTTGTAGTCGTGGATTCTACGTCGTCGGTATTGACAGGCAAAATAGTGGATGTGAGCGGCGGCAGCGGCGGTGACAGCGGTGGCGGCAGCAGTACGCCAACAGCGACAATAACGCCCATGGACAACAGCCAGCCGCTGGCATTGCAGAATATTATTGTGGGTTCCACGGTGTCGATAACGGGATTGCGCGTGTCCGGGGCAGGCACGCCGACAGAGGACCACTCGGTAAACGTGATCAGTTCGGGTACGGGTAATAGCGGAGCGGTGACTGTAATCGTGCGCTCTATAGCTCAAACTAAAGTCATTGCCTTGAACGGCACGGAAATGTTTGACGTCAACGATCCGCGCGACGGGTCAAACGATATCAGTATCAAGGTGACTGGTATCAGCGCCGCCGGACGCGTGAGCTTGTTGGTGACGAGTCTTGTAAGCGGCGGACGTGCGTTGACCGTGGACGATTTGGTGGACTATACCGGAACAGAAATCGAAGCATTCAATTTCCCGAACCCGTTTGACGCGCGTGTTCAGGGTGGCGGGTTCAAAGGCACCAAGACCCAGGGGCAGCTCACACTTACGCGTACCGGCGCCACTACCTTCCGCATTGCTTTGCCGGAAAATCTCGGCGTGGGCGGCACCGTGCGGGTATTGCTCGACATCTATGACGTGAGCGGAGCGCTGGTGAAACGCCTTGATTTTGGACCCAAGAACACCAAGAAATATCACTATGAAGACTGGGACGGCAAGAATGAGAACGGCGAAACCGTAGCCAGCGGTGTGTACATCGGACGTCTCTACATAGACGGCGCTAACCGCAGCAAGACATTTAAGATGGCAGTGATTAAATAGGATATGGATATGAAAATAGGGATGAGGGATGAGACCATGACCCGCCTGCCGGCGAGGCAGGGGGCTGAGACAAAGGCGATGAAAGGCCTTTCGAAGTTTTTTGTCTCATCCCTCATCCCTCTTGTCTCATCCCTGTTCTTTGTCTCATCCCTCATCTCTCATCCCTCATCCCTCGCCTTTGCCGCGTTCCGTTCCAAAGACGCAGGGTCGTCCGCAGCAGCGTTCTTGAAAATCGGTGCGGGCGCGCGTCCCACAGCCATGGGCGACGCGTTCACCGGTGTTGCCGACGATGTCAACGCGATTTACTGGAACACAGCCGGACTGTCCACTTTGAGGAAGGCGGAATTCGTAGCCATGCGCGCCAACCTGTTCCAGGATTTGACCTACCATTTCTTTGCCTTTGCCTTGCCCCTGGGTTCCAAACAGAGCCGCACGGAAAACCGTTTCGGCACACTGGCCCTCGGTCTGAACAATCTGTCCATCGAAGATTTGGAAAGACGCACCGAAGACACGGACAAACCCGATTCCACATTTTCTTCCAATGATTCCGCCTACACGCTGGCCTATTCTTACCGCGTCCCGCTGGGAATCACCGAGGGCATTCATTTGGGACTCGGATTAAAGTATCTCCGTCAGACATTGGCCGGCAACACCGCAAGCGCATTTGCCACGGACTTGGGTTCACTTTACCGGTTCCAGGACATGCCGCTGGCTCTGGGTCTGTCTTTACAGAACATCGGCACAAAAGTGAAATTCAAAGAAGAGTCCGACAGCTTGCCGCTGACCATGAAAGTGGGAGCAAGCTACTTGCTTGGCCGCGAATGGAACATTAGCGGACGGGACAAGCTGGGAGAATCTGAAGACCGCAGCGGACTGTTGATGGCAATGGACCTGAACGTACCGAGGGACAACGACCCGACCATGCGTATAGGCACAGATTTCACCAGAGGGTGGAGCGAGGGACTCAGCACATCCATCCGCGGGTCCGGATACCAGGTGGGGAAAAGCGGACAGGGACAGTTCGGTAGTTTTGGATTCAGTGCAGGGTTCGGCATCACATACAAAGTGTTCAGCTTTGATTTTGCATGGACCCCTGCCAAAGATTTGGGCACCACATACCGCTACTCAGTGAGGATGAGATTTTAATGATACAGGTTAAAAGTGGAATGCTAAAAGTGGAAAGTAATAGCAAGTTTAGGATTTCGGTATTTTTGATTTTACTTTCTACTTTCCACTTTCTACTTTCCACCGCCGTTGAAGCCCGCCAAGCCATCCTGGCCCAATACACCGGCACCGTGGAAGTGCAGGCCAAAGGCACGAATCTATGGCGCAAAGCAACTCCCAAAATGGTGCTGAACCAGTACGAACGAATCCGTACACTGAGAAATTCCAAAGCCACTTTGTTATTCGACGACGGTTCGCGCACCATGATGTCGCCCGGCACCACACTGATGCTGGAACAGCTGATTTCACCCGTCAACATCCAGCAGAGCGAAGGAAGAACCCGCAACAAAGTCAACAAACTCGGCAAAGGATTTGCATTGCGCACCCCGACCGCTGTCTGCTCCGTTCGCGGCACAGAATTTGACGTAGGTGTGGACCAGAACGGTGTCACCAATTTGGACGTGTTCGAAGGCGTAGTCAATGGACAAAAGACCGCGACCGGCGAAGCTGTCGACGTAAAACCCGGACAGACACTAACTTTTACAGCGGACTCCAACCCTCTCGGCCCGCCGAAAGCTATGGAGACGCCCCAGCAGGAATCTTCTCTTAAAAATCAGGCGAAAAAAGAAGTCGGACTGGACATGACGCGCGAACAAATCCAGGCCGCAGCCGCCGAAGAAATGAAACTTGCCGAATATCAGGAAGGCAAATCCATCATCGACGTGAACGGTTTCCGCGTACGGATGGAAGAATATATTTTACGCAAACCTAAAGACGTCGCTGCCGTAGACCGCGACAAAGCGTTCAAGTTCGTCGTGCTGAACACGCGCGAAAACCGTTTCGACTTTTTCACGTACAAAGGTATCTTCAACAAGACTTTGCCCGACGACCTGTCACAGGCGCTGAGATTTGCCAACGGACGTTCATTCGGCGACGAACCGGAATATTATCTGACCGCCTACGAAATGAGCCAGTCCAACCTCACTGATGCCATAAAAGATTTGGCCGATGGCGGTCATCTGGTGAAAGTGACTTTTGACGGTACATCTTACAAGTTGGAAGCCAACAGCGTGGCTGGCGACGGTAAAGCCGGCGGAATCACAGACACTGTTCTGCAGACCGAAAGTGCCGGGGGAAAACGTTACGACCCCGTGGCAGACGTTTACCGTGACCCGCTCGTGGCACAGGATGGAGTTTACGATTCAGCGAACGGCACATTCCGCGCCATGAAACAGGGCGACACTCTTTGGCGCACCCAGTTCAACCGGTACGTGCACATGATGGGTTCCGCCGGCTTTACCGTCACCAGCCACGCTGTTGGCTTCCAACTTGTAAGA
>CAYHWZ010000279.1:0-3584 GCA_964359975.1 uncultured Elusimicrobia bacterium
TTAATGTGGCGGAAGTCACCCACACGTCCCCGCCCAGCGCGCTCAGGTTCGACGGAGCCGAAGGCGAAAAATCCGACGCAGGAGCCGAGGACAATGGATTGTTCCCGCCGGACACACTAAAAGTGCCCCAGTTCAGCGAATCGTCCCGCGCAATAATTCCGAAATAGTAAGTCGTGCCCGGATTGAGCCCTGTGACCACTCTGCCTGCACGCGTCCCCGGCGTCACACCGGACGTGGAAATAAAAATATCGCCTACAGCGCTCACTGCCGCACCGCCGGACAAGTCCGTAAAACTGCTGGCAAAATAAGTCAGCGACGTCGTCGTGTACCGTATCCTGTACTGAGCATTGTTGAACAAAGCAATCGTCCCGTCATCGCCGGGCGTGGTCCAGCTCAGATTGACCGACCCCTCCTCGCTCCCGATCGTCACAGCCAAATCCGTGATCGCGCTCGGCGTGGACGCAGTCACAAAGTTGGTGGCCGTGTTCGACAGCGTGCTCCAGTTGGGAATTTCATCCGCAGCCCACACCACAAAATAATAACTTGTCCCTTCAGTCAAACCCGTAATGGTTCTCGACCAGCCGGTAGCGAACGGAGTTGACGTCGGAACTTCGATATTGAAATTGGCCACATTCCACACTGTCGCGGAATCAGTGGAATACTGAATGCGGAAATATCCGTTGATAATATCGCCTATTGTCCCGTCATCGCCCGGCGCCAGCCATGTCAGCCGTGTTTCCGACGCGGACGTGGTGGACGAAGCCGCCAGCATCGTGACCGATCTCGGCGCAACAGTGTCAATATTCACCACAGTTGTCAAAATTCCCACATCCTGAGCAGTCCCGTCCGCCGTCGATGTCAATGTTACATATGTGCTCCGGCTGTCCCCTGCTACAGTTGAAGTGGTCGCAAAAACTTCGCACCGGTACGTTACCGTAGTGTCCCGACGGAGCGGCGTGACCAGATAACCTGCCCCGGTCACCTGTGCCGTAATCACGTTGCCCGCCGTTGCCGAATCAAAATAAGTTACCATCCAGTTGATGTCGCCCGCTTCGCCCGTCAGTTTCAAAGTGTCCGTAGTGTTTCCGCTGTTCTTCAAAATAATGTAAAACACCGATGTGCTCACATTCGCCGTCAAGTCCCTCTGCACCGTCTGACCCGACCCCGTGTTGTTGAAAGTCCCCAACCCGGAGAACGAAGTCTGCGAACTCGTCCTCACAATCAAGTCCGGCCTGAAGCCCTGCGACACTGTCACCGACGCGCCCTCCACATCCTGTTTTGAGGAATTCGCCGACGACCGCGCCCGCACAGGGAAAATAATAGTCGAACTGCTGTTGTAAGTGAAGTCCGGTGTCACTTCCATACGCACTTCCTGCGTGGCACCGGGTTCCAGATTCCCCGTCGTGTACCCGCTGCCTGTAATAGATTCCGTAATCTCCGTGCCGCCGGTAAAAGCATTGTAATAAGCCAGCGACCAACCCGTAATGGAAGGCGAACTCGTCAGCACAAAAATATCATTCGCACCGCTGTCGTTTACAAACGAAAAATTGAAAACCTGGTTTACCAGCGGTTTGCTCGAACCCTGCACCATCTGGTTGGTAGATATCGTGCCCGAATAAAAATCGTTCCCGGTAAAAACAGTCTCCGTGCTCAGCCGCACCATCGCGTCCGGCTGAAATGCTTTCAGAGCCGTTGTCAGCGATGTCACCACATCTTTCTTCGTCGCATCGCTCTGAGCAGTGATAGTAAATGAAGTGACATACTGCGAGTCCACTGCAATGTTTGTGCTCGGCGTCACCTCCGCCCTGAATGTAATCGTTGCGCCAACCGCAGCCGACCCGCTGGTCCATCCCGCCCCGCGCACATTGTTTGAAATGTCCGTCCCGCCTGTCAGCGCATCATAGTAAACCACGCTCCATCCGCCCGTTCCCGTAGCGCCAGTCACCACAAACGGGTCTGCAGAGTTCCCATTATTCAGCACCTGCACATAATAGACCGCAGCCCCGTCCGGCGAACCGTCCGCTTCCGCAATCTGCGCGTTGCCGTCAATATTTACAATTTCAGCGCCGATATATTCCGACGCCGCGCTCGCTTTCAGACTCGCGTCCGGTTCGTAAAATGCCGTCAGAGTAGTGGACGCAGTCACCACATCCACAGCAGAGCTGTCATACTGCGAAACCGCCGAAACATTCACCACCATGGACGACGATGCGGCAATAGTCAGTTCCGGCGTAGCTTCCACCCGGACATAAACCGTGGCGCCGGCCGCAATCCCCGTGGAAAATCCCGTGTCCGTAATCTGCGCCGTAATATCGTCGCCGTCAGTTATCGCACTGAAATAGCTCAATCCCCATCCCACCAAAGCCGCCGGACCCGTCACAATGAAAATGTCGTCATCGTTTCCGTCGTTCACCAGCGCGATATTATAAGTGGCCGTAGAATTCGGATCCGTACTGACCGCCACCCTTTGATTGACCCCGGTACCGTTGTAAGTATTGTTCCCCGTATAATTCGTATCAGTAGAAATCTTTATCATCAGCTCCGCCATCCGCCGCGTCAGCGCAGTAGTCTGCGCCTTGACCACATCAATCTTAGTCCCGTCCGCCGCACTCGTTGCAGTCACCACCATATTCATCAAAGTGTTCGTCGCCGTCCCGCTGGCCGCAAAAACTTCCGCCCGGAACTGCACCGTCGCGCCCACAGCCAACACCGGCACATTCCACCCGGTTGAAACAACCACCGCCGAAATGTCCGCCCCGCCTGTCAGCGCGTTGTAATACCGTACCGTCCACCCTGGCAGACTCGAACCCGTCACAGTGAACGAGTCAGGAGCATTCCCGTAATTCTCCAGCCGGAACTGATACGTCATAATCGAATTCGGCTGAGCGGATTGATTCACCGTCTGGTCCGTCCCGTCGCTGTTCACCACACCCGACCCTACAAAAATCGTTTCCGCCGGCACCTTCACACTCAAGTCCGGCCTGGAACTTTCCCGCACCCGCGTCGTTGCCTTCACCGCATCCACTTCCGTCACAGCATTCACCGCGGACATCGAAACCAGCACAATCTGCGACGAACCCGCCGCCAACCCGCTCCCCGGCGCCGCCTGTGCACGGATCGTTACCGACGAACCTGCCGCAATCAGCGGCGTCACCCACCCCGCGCCGAAAATCTGTCCCGAAATATCCGCCCCGCCCGAAATCGCATCAAATACAAACACCGCCCAACTCCCGGCCAGCGAAGAAGCCGTCACCGTAAAACTCGAAGTCGAGTTCCCGTCATTCTGAATCTGAATATGATACGAAGCCGTAGCCCCGTTTGCCAAAGTCTGCCCTTTCGACTGATTGCTCCCCGTACTCCCGTAAATATTGCTGCCCACATACCCCGCATTATCTTCTGCGCTGTTCTTAATCCACCCGTCCGGCTGCAGCCCTTTCAGAATCACCGTCTGCGCCTTGACCACATCCTGCTTCGCCGCATTCCCCGATGAGGTTGCGCTCGCCATTACCGTCTTAAAATTCCCGCCGTTCAGCAAAACCCGCGAATAAACTTACAACCGGATTGTAATGCTCGACCCCACACAC
>CAYHWZ010000280.1:0-3582 GCA_964359975.1 uncultured Elusimicrobia bacterium
CGGCCATTTCCCTGAGTTCATCCATCGATAACGTTTTTGTGATAATTTTCATTTTTTTATTCTGACAGGCTTATTTTAAGGCAAACGGAACATTGACGACCAGCATTTTCTTCATTGCAGGCTCCTGGTATAATTCGCTTCATGGTCTTTAACCCATATGCCGTTGACCCTGGACCAGATGGACGCGTAAAGCGCCTTGCCATCAAGAGGGACGGTCACGGTGACAGAAGTATTTGTTCCGGCATTGATATTACCGACGTTTTTCGTGTTGGGAGCGGTCCCCAGCCACAGGTAATACTGCGTCGCCGCGGGGTTCGCCGTCCAGGCGAACGTCACGTTACCCGTCGTGATCTGGCTGCCGGGTACGGGCGAAGTGATCTGGGCTCTTTTATTACCGCGTGTATAACTCACTTCATGGTCTTTGACCCATTTCCCTTTGACTTTGGACCAGATCGACGCGTAAAGCGGCGTGCCATCCAGCGGGACGTTCACAGCCACGGAAGTATTGTTCCCGGCATTGATATTACCGACATTTTTTGTATTGGGAGCAGTCCCCAGCCACAGGTAATATTGCGTCGCGTCGGGATTCATTGTCCAGCGAAAGGTCACGTTCGCCGTATCGATCTGACTGCCCGGCGTGGGCGACACGATCCTGGCCGGCCCTTTAACAGAAAGATATCCTTTGAGGATTTCCGTTAAGGAAATATTAGGCGAATGGTGGGCCGCGGTATCGTATCTGCCGAATTTTTGCTGCAATACGCTTTGGGGATCCACGCTGACATCGGGCGGCGCGTCATTGTAGATTTCATGCATAAACAAACCCCAGTCGGTGGGGTATTGCGTCTGGTGCGCCTTGTACGTCCACATCGCCCAGTGCCACTTCTTGTTCCGGAACGTTGTCAGGAAATAGTCCCAGTTGGCCCGTTGATTGAAGCCGTTGAATTCGCCGATGAAGACCGGCACGTTAAAAATTTCCTGCGCGGAATTGTTCACCTTGCCATCAAGGTATGTCCGGTGTCCAGGGACGTCTTTGATACCGGTGATATTTCCAAAACTGTCGAATTCGAACCCGTAATAATGGAATTCGTAGACGATATTTTGCCAGCCGTAAACGTTGGGGTGAGGGAGCGTGTCCCAGTCGAACTCACTGGGCACGCTTTCCATAACGATAATATGCTTGGGATCCACCGCGCGGATCGCCTGATACAGCGCGTTATAAAAAGGCCAAAGGCCTGCGGGTCCGGTGAACGTCGGGTCGTGGTCCATCGCGCCAAAGGGTTCATTCAAAATATCATAGCCCACGACGTTGGTCAGAAAGGCGTAACGCGCGGCGACCGCTCTCCAGAATTCAATCGTCTTGGCGCGGTGCGCGGCGCCTTCGGGACTGTTCTCGAAAAGTTTGTTGTAGTTCGCGCGTCCGGAATGCGCCTCGCCGCTTTGCGCCCCCGGCGCGCCGTGTAGGTCCAAAAGGACGTAGATCCCCCGGTTGGCGCATTGCTCGATGATCCAGTCCAGTTTGGTGAAGTTTGTGAACGCGCCGGTTGAATCTTGCAGAGCTTCATAATAAATCGGCAGGCGGACCAAATTGACGCCCATACGCATCAAATGGTCCAAATCGACCGTTTGGATATACGCGTCCTGATACGCGTTAAGAAGATTTGCCGACCCGAACCTGCGGACCAATTCCGCCCGGATGCTGAAGTCATCATCATCGTTTGGATTCGCGGCGGTGTACCCTCCTCCGATCCCGGTAAACTCCGGCTCGATCAATAACAGGTTCCCCAGGTTGACGCCGCCCAGAATGATCGGCTCACCCGCGCCGCCCATTTCCCGGATAGACATACCTTCCGTCTTGAGATACCCGCCTTCGAGGGAAGTGACCGGCAGCGCCGGGCTCCAATCGGTGGAATCAAAAATATCCGTTAACCCGGTCCTTAAATGAGCGCGGATGCGGTACCATGAGCCTTCTTCATAATAACTCGCGGCTGGCAGCAAAGCGTGCGGACCACGGTATATTTCCGTCCACGGCCCGTTACGGGACCGGCCTTTCTGGATCTCATACTGGTCGGCGAACTCGAGCGGCTCCCACTGCAATCCGGCGAAGGCGAACCTTGGATTTCGAAGCAACACCGGCGGGCGGAGTGAATAAACGATTTCACTCCACTGCGACACATAGGGGAACGGGTTATTGAAGGTAATACTCTCCTTCCACCGGGCCCGCAGCCACCGCGAGGACAAAGGTTTGATGAAATAAGAAAGGTCTGTCCCTTCATAAATGGTCGTCCAGGGGCCCTGTGTCCCCACAATGCTTTCTTGCAATTCGTACGCGCCCGCGCCGGGAATCACGTTCCACGTCGCGGCCACTCCCTGGGGCGATTCTGAAATAACGACAGTCGACGGTGTTTTAATGGCACTGATATCATCGATGTAGTAAACCCCGGGCCAAAAAAATTGGAACTGGATCTTGTTGATGCCGCTGAGGTCCAGGTCGGCAGGTAATCCGCTAAAAAAAACGGTCAATTGTGTCCATTGCCCGTGCACCGCCCGTTTGGTCGTCCAGACAACGACCGGGTCCACAAAATGATCGCCGTTATCAAAAAATTGCACGCCGACATTATTGTCCAGTCCGTTCCCGGCCAGCGCGTAGATCCAGAATGTCAGCCGGTCGTTTTGCGCGGGATTAAGGTCCACGTTCCAGGGCGTCTGTTGGTCAGGCGGGACGAATTTATTTTCCTGCGACTGGATGCCGGTGCCGGCCCAGTTGGCAATGGTGGTCAATTTCCAGGATTGTGTCCCTTCATGGACAATGTTTCGTTCCAGAGCGACCGTCCCGTCCCACGCCCAGCCGCAATTGCCGGGCGAAACGCAGCGTTCGAAGGCCTGATAAATCCGGTCACCCAGGACAACGTTGATATCGTCCAGATAATAGGTCCCGGGCCAATAGTTGATGAATTCGATTTTGTTGATATGCGTGAGGTCGAAATTTGCCGGCAGCTGACTGAACAGAACGGTCAACTGGGTCCATTGTTGAAAACGCGCGGTCCGGGTGGTCCATATCTCAAAACCGTTATTGAGATAATTGGTCGTATCGAAGAATTTTACGCCGACGTTATTGTCGTTGCCTTGCGATGGGACAGCATAGATCCAGAAGGTAAGGCGGTCGTTGCGGTTGGGTTGAAAATTCATGTCCCAGCGCTGGGTCTGTGACTGGATGCCCGTCCCTCCCCAAAAGTCGGGTGCCTGGATCCTCCAGGAACGCGCGCCGGAATGGACCTGCGCGTTGGAGAGAGTGACAACGGCTGCGTTAAATCCCCAGCCATATTCATTGGACCCGTTGGCGGGTTCGAAATCCTGGTAAATGGCGCTGGCCATGGCCGTGGTTGAGGTGAACAAAAGAAGAATACTTGCCGACAAAATGATATACAATGACCGTTTCATGATTTCCCTCCTGGATCAAATTATTCCACTTCAAACGCGTTTTTGATGAGTTCGACTGTATATCCGTCGTTATCCTGCGGCGTGACGGCTACCACGTCAAAGCGCGCTTCGGTATCCTCGGCGTCTTCGCGCGCCAGATAGGCC
>CAYHWZ010000281.1:0-3559 GCA_964359975.1 uncultured Elusimicrobia bacterium
GCCGTACAGATGGAACTTACTGCCATTGTCAGGTTTCTCATCGAGCAGGGCGCGGATATAAACATACCGCTGTCCTTGACCGGATTGAGGCCAATCCACCACGCTGCCTACAGCAATAGTGCGGAGATATTAAAACTGCTGATTGACGCAAAAGCAGATTTGACCGCGCAAAACATTTCTAAGGAAACTCCCTTATTTGTCGCCGCGCGGTTCGGCAGTTTTGATTGCGCCAAAATCCTGATAGAGGCCGGCGCAAATGTTGAACAGCGGGATGAGAACATGGCGACTCCGCTGATTGTTGCATCCTTTAAGGGATTCGTCGGCATCATTGAAATGCTTTTGAGCCGCGGCGTCAGGGTGGATGTGAAGGATAAATTGGGTTTTACACCACTGCACTACGCGGTAGATTCAGGGAGTGAAGATGCTGTAAAAGTATTGCTCAGAAATGGTGCGCCCGTCAATGCCGACGATGGTGCAGGCATTACACCTCTCATCCAGGCAGTCGTATCAAATGAACCTGAGACAGTGAAGCTTCTCCTGGCCGCAGGCGCCCGGGTCAATCCGGCTGTGGAAGGCAAAATCACGCCATTGCATTCCGCCGTGGAAAGGGGATACACGGACATTGCCCAAATACTGATAGATAATAAAGCAGAACTGAATCCGGCAGCAGATTCTTTGTCCGGCAACACACCGCTCCATCTTGCTGTTAACCGCAACCAGTTGCACACGGCAAAACTGCTGATTGACAACAAAGCAGACCTTAACGCGAAAAATACCGGCAATGCCACGCCCTTGCACCTTGCGGCGCATTACGGTCTGACGGACATGGCAAAACTCCTGCTGAACTATCATGCCGACCCCAATGCCCGCGATAAGGATGGTCTCACCCCATTGATGCTCGCTGTGCAGAACAATATTCCGTCCATGGTCAATCTGCTATTGCGGCACAATGCGGATGTGAATCAGAAAGATGCAAAGAATAACACCGCGCTCCATTTAGCCGCGCAGTCCGGTTTCACTCAAATTGCGCTGAACCTCATCCGTCAAGGAGCCGACGCTGCCGCGCTCAATGCTGACAACGACCCCAGCACGCCGCAAGACCTGGCCTATGCCTCCGGTCATGCGGAAACCTACGAAGTCATTGAGATCGCAACAAAAATACCGCGCGAAGTGTTCAGCAAAGAACCCCGCATACTGGACATTAAAACCCGCACAGCCGCTGACCGGTTCACCCGACTGGAAATGCAATCGCTGGACAGCTCAACTTTAAACAGACTCTGGCGCGAACATATCACAGACCGGACTGCCTCAGATTTTTATTTCAAACTGCTTACGGAAAAATTGAATGAAGCAAAATCAGCTGAAGAAAATCCTGCGACATCCGCGCTGAGAGATTTGACTGTCCTTCATCTGGGCGACGACATTGTCCGGGATTTGATCGTCAACAAATACGCCGACCTGAATGTCCGTCTGAAAAGCGGACATACTCTCCTGCACCACTATGTGGAAACCGGCAAAGCACTCATGGTGCAATTACTGGCGGATGTGCACGCAGATCTCAAAGCAACCATCTCAGTCAGTCACTGGTTCATATTTACCCGTCACCTCACCCCGCTCGACCTCGCCAAACAAAAACTGAAAAGCGCGCGCGGGAACGACCGCGAAAAGTATCAAAATATCGTTGACCTGCTGACACCCCGGAAACCCGTTCCCCTGTTTGTGCGATCCTCCAGAGCGCCTGTATCCGCCGTCAGGCCTCCCAATATCAGGCGCGTTCAGGTTCAGCCCGCCGCCATCGACCCGCCGCAAATTGACCCCGATGAAAAATCCGGCGTCCCGTTCCTCCCGCAATCGTTCAAAATATATCCGGACCCCAGCCCGCACTCAACTTACCTGGTGAAAGTGGAAACTCAACTCATCGCAGTCATGGACGTTGCATTGCACAGACTGCTGGCAAAGAACACAATCATCACGCCGGAAATCATAAATCAAATGACCGGCATGTACCTAACTCTTGCAAAAGATCTGGCAAAAGCGCTGGCCAGTCCGTCCGCAAGTTTTGTGGACATTGTGACCGGTGAACTCAAAACCTTCCTGCTCAAACTCGCCGGACAGGACGATGTTGAACAGGACATCAGCGCCATCCACTCCGGCGATTATAAACTTCACGGATATGACGACCAGGAAAACATGGCAGACAAAGTGCTGAATTACCTGTCCGACATATTCGTTGGCGCGCACGGCAATGAGGCCATCACTATCAACTACATGGACGAAAAATTGAAACTGCTGGACATGAACGAACTAAAAACAATGGGCGAACCCGGCCAGCTTCTTCAGCAATATCACAACGGGCTGAAAAGAACCGCGGCTTATCTTATACGGCAAATGCGGGAAAAGGGAGTTTTTGCAGGAATATTGCACCATATAAACTATCTGCCGTCCAGACTGCGCATGTACAACCCGCCGGCGCTGGACCAGATGACCGGACATCTCCTCGGATACGACCTGGACGCCGGCGCCGGCAATGTCACCAGTTTCCTGCGTCTCATCAAAGGAAATATGCAGTCTTTGCTCCTTTCAGAAACTTCGGAAGCCCAGTCAGCGCTCCGCACGCACCGTCAGTCCTATGAAGAAGCAATCAAGTTACTCGACTTTGCCGAAACTTTCGGCGTAATGGTTGAACAAACCGCCAACCGCGATGCGCTGTCAAAAATTGTGCTGGACCGCATAGCGTCAGAAAAAAACAAACGTACCCTCATTCCCATGAACAGTGAAGGTCATTCCACTCTGATGGAAATCAGAAGACAAAAAGACGGGCTCTATTCAGTACACATTTACAATTCCGGCGAAGGGCTCGACGCCTATCATATCAAGCAGACAGTCCAGATTTCGCTGGACGATTCCGATATTATCGATGAAAAAGACAAGTTTGAAACCAAGATGACCGTTTCCGACGTCACACTGGAGAAATTGAAAAAAGAACTGCCTCTGCTCATCAAAGGATATGACCGGCAATCCATCAGCATGCTCTACGACAGACTTATCTCAATGGGATTTTGGGGCACGAATCCGCCCGGCACAATATTGCAGGCCCCGCAAAGATACGGCGACTGCGCGTACAAATGCATCCTGGCCTGGCTGAGAAACGAACTCGTTCCGGATGAAGACGCAAAACACGAAATCGAACCGGAACAAAAAAGCCCCCAGCAGAATGGTCTGTTTCCCTACAGAGTGTTCAAGCGGCACTTGATATTTCAAGCAGCGGAAAGGCAGAGCAGTCAGGATGTCAGAAATCGCCTGCTGGTCAAAGCCGACCGCATTTCACTCGACCCGCTCAACTATTTCAGACCGTCTGAACCCAAACAGGAATGGATCCAGACTATCCGGACCGCACTGCTCAACAAACAGACTATTGATTTCAAGAGTTTTGGAAACAAAACAGACAGTTACGGCAGGTCCGCAGTCCATTACGCCGCAATGTACGGCAAACCTGAAGACATGGAACAGTTCCGCGGCCAGCTCAGCGGCCAGCTCAAAAGAACAGACGATCACGACC
>CAYHWZ010000282.1:0-3558 GCA_964359975.1 uncultured Elusimicrobia bacterium
ATTCGGCAGCGCCGGTATCGAGGTCTCCGTGGCGGAAAAAGAACTCGCCATTGCCCGTTCCGACAAAGCCAAGTCCGACGTTGACCTGGCCATCTCATGGAGCTATTACCAGAAAATCGTGGCGCGCGGAGCCAGCATCCCCGAACGCGTCCAGTTGATCAGCCAGATGATCGAGCGTTTCGCCCGTACCGGCGCAGACCTCACCAACGCCCGCGAAGAACTGAAAGCTTTGAGGGGAAGATAAAATATGTCCCTTAAACGAAGACTCGCGCTCGCGTTTGCCATGATGGTTTCACTCACTGTCATACTGGGGGGAGTTCTCATCGGCTCGTCATGGATACTGCGTTCGCGATACATCGCATACAACCGCGACCGCCAAATCTTCGACCTCATCCTCGAAACACAGCGTCTGTTCGAAGCGGAAAAGCGCGCTCTCGACAGCTACATGATCGGCACAGAGACTGCCAAAGACCAGTACCTTTCTCTCGAACTCGAAATGGGCAGGATACTTTCCCGCTGGCGCGGCATCGCCAACTACGCCGTGGAAAAAAAGGAACAGCGCGATATTGAAACCCGTATCACCGCGCTCCGTTCCAGTCTAAACCAGGTCTTTCAGATGGTCGAAAAAAACCGCCGCATAGACGCTGTTCAGGTGATGGAATCTGCTCTCCTTCCTGCGATTGACGCTATCCAAGCCCGTCTCAAAACCGTTGCAGCTCAAACGAAACAGCAGTCCGACCAGTCCTGGCAGTCCGCGCAAAATCTCGCCGGCAGCACCACTCTGTTTTCTCTGATTTTGCTTGCCGCAGTCATCTTGTCCGGCGCAGGATTTTCCATAGTGCTCTATCAGTCCATCTCGCGGCCGCTTGCCCAGCTGCAGGAAGGCACACAAAAAATCGCGCAAGGTCAATGGGACCTGAAACTCGAACTCATCGAACCCGTTGAACTTGCCGATCTTGCCCGCTCATTCGAAGAAATGTCCGCTTCTCTGAAAAAACTCCAAGCCCAGGTCCTCCAGATGGACCGCATGTCCGCAGTCGGTACACTTGCCGGCGGAGTGGCTCACGAAATCAACAACCCGCTCACCGGCGTCCTCGGACAAGCCCAGCTTCTCCTCGAAAAACTGCCGCCAAACGATCCCAGCCGCGCCAATGTGGAAAAAATCGAGCACGCTGCCCAGCGCTGCAAAAAAATCGTGCGCGGTCTCCTCGATTTTTCGCGCCCCACAGAATACAGTTTTGAGCCCGTAGACACCAACTCTCTCGTTTCCGCCACACTTTCCCTCTGCGAAAGTGAAATGGCAGCCCTCGGCATCAAACTCGTCTGGCAAAAACATCTCTCACTTCCCAAAATGTGGGCCAGCGCCAACCATCTTCAGCAAGTATTCCTTAATATACTCACCAACGCCATAGACGCCATGCCCGGAGGGGGAAGTCTCACTATCACAACCCATATTGACCGCGTTGACTCTGACCTTTTCCCGGCGCAGACCGAAGGTCCTGTCCAGTTCTGGGAATTCATCGAAATCAGTTTCAAAGACACCGGTTCCGGCATTCAGGAAAAACAGCTCGCCCACATCTTCGACCCCTTCTTCACAACCAAGGAAGTCGGCAAAGGGACCGGACTCGGACTTTCAATTTCATTCGGCATAGTCCAGCAGCATTCCGGCGAAATCACCGTCACTTCCGATGGTCCCGGACATGGCGCAAAGTTCACTGTCCGCATACCCACCGCAACTCATTTTCTCGAAAAAGAATCGGACAAAACCGAACGCAACCTCGCCGGCGCAGAGAAAAAAATCGAGCGGTTCCCCGCAGGTACATCCGCCTCAGGTTCCGCGGCAAGGGCTTGAAAAAAATGCCTTTACCTGTTATAAACATTAGTGCCGAGGTCACCTCTTAAAAGAGGGCCTTGGTATTTTTATGGAATCATTCGACCTCGAAAAACAACTGGAACTCCTCTGGTCCAAAGTGAAAGAGGACGTCGAAGCCGCCAACCGGCAGGCTTCCGGTGATCCGCGTTTTTCCGCGCGCGACGAGATGCCGTCCGCGTTCGACCGCGTCCAGTCCGACATCCAGGCCGAGTCACTCAATCTCCTCCGCTCCCGATTTGAAAAAGAAAAAATATACTGGGAAGAACTCCTCTCCGCAAAGGAAGAAGTCATCAACCGTCTTCAGAGAGAAATCCAGTCCGAACAGGAAAAAAATATTGAAATAAAGAACAAGCTCCAGGACCTCCAAAACAGTCAGTCCACTCTGCTCCAGCAATCTTTCGGCACCATCGAACTGCACAAAAAAGTCACCGACGCCCGTATCGAACAGCTCCAGACCGAACTGGAATCCTCCCGCAAAGAAATCCTTGAACTCAAACTCACCGTCCATGAAGACCAGACCAACGCGCAAAAAAGTCTGGACGAATGGAATCTTAAGGAACAGCAGTGGCGCGAAGACGCTGAAAACAAGGACCTCGAAGTCGTCCAGCTCAAACAGGATTTATATAAAAAAAGACAGGACGAACTTGCCGAAATCCAGAAACTCCAGCAGACCATCAAGGAACTGGAACTGAAACTGGTCGAAGCCGAAACTCTTTCCGAGACGGAAAAGAACGGTCTGCGCTCGCTGATAGAGGAAAAAGAATCCCAGTCCGTAAAACTGCGCGAAGATCTTGCAGAGTTCCACCAGCAGCTTGAAAAAGAACGCGAAGAGCGCCGTCTCGCATCTATCGAACGCGAACGTCTCTCCGAACAGGAAAAAGCCGACAAGAAGCGCCTTGTTGAACAGCTCCTCACCCGCGAAAATAAAATCAAGGAACTCGAAGAGTCTCTTGAGAAACTCATCAAGCAGAATAGCGAACGCGACGCCGCCCTCCGTCAACGCGAAGAGGAAATTCTCATTCAGGAACAGTCGCTCCAGCAGCGCCGCGAGGAATGGGTCAGTTCCATTAAGGACCAGTCCACCCAGCAGCTACATATATCAGGCAAAGTCGTTGACCTTATCAACAAAATGGAAATCAAGTCCGGACAACGTCTGCCCGGCAGCGGCGGCGCACCCTCCATCCCGCCTCCGCCAGCCCTTGCCCGTCCGTCCGCGCCCGGATTCCTGGAAATATGGGCCAAAAAATATGCCGCGTCCGACAAAATCTACTCATTCCTGAAGCGCAAAAAGGGATTGGTACTGCTCGTTGCCGGACTCACACTTTTCGTCGGAGCGTCCGTGTTCCTGTTCTTTGACAGTTCAGGACTGCGCGCCTCCCGAGCCATCAAAAAACTGGAACAGGGTAACCAGCTCTTCACCCAGGGCGACCTCGACGGAGCATTGAAAGTTCTCGAAGAAGCTCAAGCCCTTGACCCTGACAATTCCATGATACGCAATTCGCTCACACTTGCCCTCGGCGAAATGGCCAACCGCTCTTTCCGCGAAGGCAAATTCGAAGACGCACTCAAACGCACCGAAATGCTCTACAAAATGCTCCCGGAAGATCCCGACGTAGTCCAACTGCACAACCGCATCCTGCAAGCTCTGGGACAAGGGGGGAAACTGACTGTGAAGGAAGGCGAGG
>CAYHWZ010000283.1:0-3550 GCA_964359975.1 uncultured Elusimicrobia bacterium
TATTTTCCCGGCAAATCCGTGTGGACCGGAAATCCTGTCCGCGCAAATGTTTTGAGTCACGACAAATCCGGAGCGCGTCAGCGGCTGGGACTCGATCGTGAGAGAACATGTGTGCTTGTTTTTGGAGGAAGCGGCGGTGCACGTATGCTGAATGAATGGACGTATCACTCGCTCACGACGCTGGCTGATCTCAAAAACCGTCTGCAATTCGTGCATTTGACCGGTAAACATGAGGAAACAACGCGCATGAATGACCGGTACAAAGAAGCAGGTTTCCGTGCAGCGGTCATGGATTATGCGTTCGATATAAGCGACTGTTATGCTGCGGCTGATTTCACAGTCTGCCGGTCCGGCGCCAGCACTATTGCGGAACTTATGCTCGTAAAACTTCCGGCTGTCCTCGTGCCTTTCCCTCACGCTGTGAACGATCATCAGAAAAAAAATGCTATGCTGGTTCAAGGGCTTGGCGCAGGCGTAGTGCTCGATGAATCCGGTCACAGCGCCGCAGACCTGGCCCGCATTCTCCGTCAATGGACGGAAAACCCTGCGGAACTGGACAAAATGCGCAATGCTTATAAAAGCTCAAATCTCGACCCATCGAATTCTGCTCACCGGCTTTTGACTGTGGTGGAGGACTGTGTCCATGTCTGATTCTTTGCGCATAGCCGTCTGCCAGATCAATCCCACGGTCGGGGACTTTGAGGGAAACGCGCGCAAAATACTTGATTTTGCCCGACGTTCGGAACATGAATTCAATGCCGACCTGGCGGTTTTTCCCGAATGTGCGCTCTGCGGTTACCCAGCCGAGGATCTGCTTCTTACCAAAAGATTTATCACTGCCAACGAAGTATGGATGGGTCGATTGGCCCGGTCCATCACAGATATTTCAGCGATTGTGGGTTTTGTCCATCGTGAAAAAGACCGCATATACAATTCCGCGGCTTTTGTTTCCGACGGCAAGGTTAAGGGCATCTACTCGAAGCACAGTCTGCCCAACTACGGTGTTTTCGACGAGAAGCGGTATTTTGCACCCGGACATCAGCCGGGAATTTTCAGAATGCACGGTGTCCAGATCGGCATTTCAATCTGCGAAGACATTTGGGAAAATGATATCCGGCAGAGTGTCCCATACGTTCAGGCAAAGTCAGGAGCGCGCGTGTTGATCAACATTTCCGCCTCGCCCTATCATGCTGGAAAATTTCAGGACCGGCTGTCTCTGCTTCGCGCGCGCGTCCGCCAGACACACAGACCTGTTATCTATGTGAATACCGTGGGGGGACAGGATGAACTTGTTTTCGACGGGCGCAGCATGGCCTTTGACGCAAAAGGCAAAAGGGTCCTGCTGGCAAAATCGTTTGAAGAAGATATTAAATGCGCGGATGTTCAGTTAACCCCGCGCGGTGCGTCAGTCCAGTCCGATAAGAGCGAACCATTGACGGAAGGCGTAGACGAAATCTACCGTGCGCTGACTCTTGCCACGCGAGATTATGTTGAAAAGAACAGATTCAGAAAAGTGACGCTTGGTCTTTCCGGAGGGATAGATTCCGCGCTAACCGCCTGTATTGCAGTCGACGCGCTGGGCAGAGACCGCGTTGTGGGCGTGACAATGCCATCGAGGTTTTCGTCCAAAGGCACGAGGAGCGACGCGCGTCTCCTCGCGGAAAATCTCGGCATCGAGTTTCATTCGATTCCCATTGAAAACGTTTTTAAGGCATATCTGAACACTTTGACAGGAGTTTTTGCAGGGCAAAAGCCCGACGTCACTGAGGAAAATCTTCAGTCCAGAATCCGCGGCACACTGTTGATGGCTATCTCAAATAAATTCGGACATCTGGTCTTGACCACAGGCAACAAGTCCGAGGTTTCCACGGGATACTGCACGTTGTACGGCGACACAGCCGGCGGATTTGCCGTGTTAAAGGATGTGCCCAAAACCCTGGTTTATCGTCTGTCGAATTGGGTGAACAAAAAAGCGGGACGCGAAATCATTCCTAAGAGCACCATCCTGCGCGCGCCCAGCGCTGAACTGAAACACAATCAAAAAGACCAGGACCGTCTGCCTCCGTACGATTTGCTCGACCGTGTCATCAGGGGATTTGTCGAGGAAGACCGCGGCTACGACGAACTTTCCAAAACCGGCATCAATCGTGCCGTCCTGCAGAAAGTGATTTCCCTGATAAATACAAGCGAATACAAGCGCCGTCAATCCGCCCCCGGCATAAAAATCACCCCGAAATCATTCGGCAGAGACCGGCGCATGCCCATCACCAACCGGTTCAGGGAATTCTGACAATATCCAAGTTTCCGTTAGGGAAGCGTTGAACTCTGCGCCCTGTTATGGTATATTTTATAAATATGATTTTTCTCAGGAATCGTCTGAATAGGACTGTTCTCGCATGAACCGGGCAGAAATTCGGAAGATTATTCTACAGCAGTCCAAGAATGCCCATGTTGGGCATATTGGTTCGTCGCTTTCCATAGCCGATATGGTGCTCGCGGTTTACGGAAAAACCCTCCGCGCCAAAAGTCCCGACGACCCGGACCGAGACAGGTTCATCCTTTCTAAAGGTCACGCTGCCCTGGCTGTGTATGCCGCTCTCCGTCTCAAAGGTTGGATCACCGAATCGGAAATGAACACTTTTTGCGGCGACGGCACTCTGCTCGCCGTTCATCCCGAATACATGCAAAAGGGTATTGACTTTACCACAGGGTCCCTCGGACATGGGCTTTCCGTCGGTGCAGGATGCGCTTTGGCCGCCAAAGTGAGCGGTTCGGCAAGGAGAGCGTTCGTCCTGCTCAGCGACGCCGAATGCAACGAAGGTTCCGTATGGGAAGCCGTCATGTTTGCCGCGCATCATCGATTGTCCAATCTTATAGCCATGGTGGACCTGAACAAACAGCAGGCGTTCGGATACACTCGCGACGTGGTCAACATGGATCCCATGACCGAAAGATGGCGCGCGTTTGGTTGGGACGTCCATGATGTCGACGGACACGATGTTGCAGGTCTTGAAAAAACAATCGCCGCACTGGACATCAAAAATGGCCCGCCGCACGTGCTGGTCTGCCGCACCACTTTTGGAAAAGGCGTATCGTTCATGGAAAGCAAAATCAAATGGCATTACTGGCCCATGAACGACGAGGAATTTAAAGCAGCAATGTCCGACGTGGAGAAACTCGCGTGAGAGGCGCTTTCATCCGCGAACTGGTGGAGCTGGCCGGCAAGGACGAACGGATTCTCCTGCTTACCGGCGATCTCGGATACATGGCGCTCGAACCGTTTGCGGACAAATTTCCCAAAAGATTTTTCAACGTCGGCGTTGCTGAACAGAACATGGTCGGCGTAGCCACCGGACTTGCGGAAGCCGGTTTTATCCCGTTTGTATATTCTATCGCCACATTTGCCTCGCTCCGCCCGTACGAATTCATCCGCAACGGACCCATCCTGCACAAACTTCCCGTCCGCATCGTCGGAGTGGGGGGAGGCGTGGAATATGGCAACAACGGCACCACTCATTTCGGTGTGGAAGATGTGGGCGTCATGCGCATC
>CAYHWZ010000284.1:0-3546 GCA_964359975.1 uncultured Elusimicrobia bacterium
CTGGCTGGCCTGTTTTTCGAGTTCAGCTATCTGAATTTGTTTGTTGTCTAATTCAAAGAAACCTCCCCAGGTTATCTACCTGGCTTTGAATACGGTCAAGATCGGATTTAATTTCTTTCTGAGTTCTCATCTTTTTTCCTCCTGATTCCTGCGATAATCGCTCCGGCGCTTACAAGTGCGCACAGACCGGCAAAAGCATTTCCATGCTTCGTATAAAAAGTCTGACGGCGGATTGCTGAGACCGGCTGAGTCAGCAGAGTCCGGGTATTCAGACTTGTTCTTCCCGTCACGTGACCTGACGGACCCACAATGCCGGAGATACCGGTGTTGGCGCACCGTGCAAGATAGCGACCGTTTTCAATGGCCCGCATGGCGCACATGTCAAAATGTTGTGCCTGAGCAGCTGTGTCCAGGTACCAGCCGTCGTTGGTGATATTGACTAGAACTTCCGCGCCTTCCAACACTTGTCTGCGGACCAGTTCCGGAAAAATAGATTCGTAGCAAATGGTGACGCCGAGTTTGAACGGCGGCATATTCAGTACGCTGATTGATTTTCCTCCGTCGAAACCGCCCAACTGGTTCAGCACCTCAATCCACTTTCCCAAAAAATTCTGCATGGGTACGAATTCGCCGAACGGGACCAGATGCATTTTATCATAACGGGCCATGGTCTTTCCATCCGGAGCGAGCAAAAAGGCGGAATTGTAGCTCCGTCCGCTGTCATTGGTCACGGAACCGACCAGATTTTGGCGAGCTGTTCTACGCACGATTCCGGACAGCCAATCAGTGAGCCATTGTTCGTGCGGGTACCATCCGGGCAGGGAAGTTTCGGGCCAGACAACGAGCGGCGGGTTGTCAGGCAAAGTTTGTTCGCGGGAGGCCTGCATTGCAAGAGATTCGTAGACGTCCAGAATTTCTTTCACATAATCGCTGCTCCATTTCTTGTACTGATTGATGTTGCCCTGCAGAAGAGTGACGGAAAATTTATCAGGGCCGTTGTCCGATGACTGCGGAATTTTATAATGCGCTGCGGTCACGGTGAGCAAAAGAACGACGGAAAGCAAAATATATCTTTTTCCTCTGAGCAGTATCCAGCACACGCCGTTCATGAACAGCAGAAAGAAAGAGATACCGTAAATTCCCGTTACAGATGCGATGGAGCAGAGCGCGCGTCCATGCTGGCTGTATCCAATCAATCCCCAGGGAAAACCTGTGAACAGACATCCTCGGAGGAGTTCGAATACTGTCCACAAAGCAGGAGCAAAGAGCAAGTAACCGATCTTGCTGAAAGGACTGAACCAGTTTTCAGAAATTGCCGCGAACAGACCGCTGAAGAGCGCCAGGTATGATGCAAGCAAAAGCAGGGCAAGCAGTCCAACAAAAATTGATACGCCCGCAGCTTGAAATGTGGGGATGATCCAGTACAAAATACCGCAGAACGCAGTCAGGCCGGCGAACCAACCGCAGATGAACGACTTCCAGAAGCCCAGTCCATTGACGGCAAAATAAAGCGGCAGGAATGCAAACCACGCCAACAGGGACAGATTCCATTTGGGAAAAGAGAGAAAAATAAGCGCGCCGCTGACTATTGATGCCAGTACTGAATTGCGGGGAGGCAGGAAATCAAAACGGCCATTGATTTTCATAGGAAAGTCTGCTATAAAGCTACAATGGAACCTGAAGAAATAAGCTGGATATCCAGAGTATTCCGCAAGATTGACATGTTCTCCACTCTAAGCATGTCCGAAGCCGCCGAACTCATTGACCACATGAACAAATATCACTTTAAGCCGGGAGAATCCATTATCAAGCAGGGCGACAAGGGCGACGCATTTTATATTCTGTACAAGGGCAAAGCCAAAGCCATGCTGAAGAAAGGATTTTTTGCTAAACCAGTGGAACTCGGCGTCATTGCGCCGGAACAATTTTTCGGTGAAATGGCGTTGATTTCCGACGAACCCAGGACCGCCTCAGTGATTGCCGACGAAGAAACAGATTGTTTTATTTTGTTCAAAGGCGAGTTCCAGCATATCATGTCCAAAAATCCCACCTTTGAAAAGATGATAAAAAATCTGCTCGAGAAACGGAATTTCGAAAACAAACGCGTCAAGTAGAAAACAACCGCACTCACCTCTCACCGTCCGCAGCATTTCTTGTATTTTTTGCCGCTTCCGCAAAAACACGGGTCATTCCGTCCGATTTTTTTCGGCGCCGTGACGGTTGCGGGCTTTCTGGAAAACTGATTTTGAATCACACTGGCTGCGGATGAATTGCCGTCCGTCGGCACAGACTGTTCGCCTGCCGCGGATTTGGCTATGGAAAATTCTTCCTTCTGCAACTGCATCCTCGGCGCAGGTCTTTGCACCGGAGCAGGGGCGACTTCCACCCGGAACAAATACTCGATGGCGCTTTCGCGGATGCGGTTCATCATCTGTTCAAAAAGGGAAAAAGATTCTTTCTGATACTCAATTTTGGGGTCCTTCTGGCCGTAGGCGCGCAGGTTGATACCCTTTTTCAAATGGTCCAGATCGTAGAGATGTTCTTTCCATGCGAGATCGATCATGTGAAGCAGGATCATCCTTTCCATTTCACGCAGAATTTCGCTGCCCATCTGATTTTCACGCCGTTCGTACGATTCGCGGATTTCAGTTTCAAGAAAATGGCGGATATCGTCGCGGTTCATTTTGGTGAGATCCTGATCCGGTTTGAGCCGGACGTGGAAAGTACGTTCCAGCCAGCTGGTCAGACTCTGAATATCCCACGAATCTTCGTAAGATTTTTCAGGGCACCAAAGGACCAATTTTTCTTCGACCGACTCAGACACCATGTCGCGGATCTGCTGGGAAACGTCCCCTCCGTCGAGCATGTCGTTTCTGAGATCATAGATGGCTTCGCGCTGCTTGTTCATTACATTATCGAAATCAAGGAGCTGCTTGCGGATATCGAAGTTCATACCCTCGACTTTTCTCTGCGCACCTTCGATCTGGCGGGTAAGGATACCGCTTTCGATAGCTTCCCCTTCCTGCCACTGAACGAATTTTGAATCCATGATCTGGGCAATTTTTTCGCCCATAAAAAGACGCAGCAGTTCATCGTCGAAAGCAAGATAGAAACGTGAGGAACCCGGATCCCCCTGACGACCGGTGCGTCCGCGGAGCTGGTTATCAATGCGGCGGGCTTCGTGTCGTTCACTGCCGAGCACATGCAGGCCGCCGACATTGACGACTTGCGCTGATTCATCCGCGTTTGGAGGATTGCCGCCGAGCACGATATCTGTGCCGCGTCCGGCCATATTGGTGGCAATGGTCACGGCGCCTTTTCTGCCGGCCTGCGAAATGATCTGGGCCTCCTGTTCGTGATATTTGGCGTTGAGCACCTGATGCGGAATACCTTTGGTGCGGAGCATAGCGGACAGATGCTCGGACTTTTCAATGGAACGCGTACCGACGAGCACAGGCCGGCCCTCTTTCCAGAGCGACTGAATTTCCTCAATAATCGCGCTGAACTTTTCGCGTTCCGTCTTAAAAATCATGTCCGGATAATCAA
>CAYHWZ010000285.1:0-3540 GCA_964359975.1 uncultured Elusimicrobia bacterium
TATACTTGTCATGAAGGTCCCTGCGGACGAAAACAAGGTAGAATAATTTCCGTCCGTGCCAGTGGCAAATATCACCTGAGTTCCCGCGGGATTTCCGTTTGATCTCAGCATTGCCGTCACAGATGTTTCAAAAATGATAAAGCCGGACATGATCGGTGCTGCCGCCAGCGAATATTTTATGACCGAATTTGAAATGGAAGAACCGCTGACATTATACGCTTCCACATAAACTGCAGTGGAAATATTCGCGGACAATCCCGACATAGTCCATGTCGTGGTGTTTGCCGCCAGATTTCCGGAAAGACTCACAGCATTCAGCGCCTTCACTCTATATCCCGTCTCATTGGTAGCGCCGTCGTTCCAGTCCCACTTGATGGATGTAGTTGACAACGCAGTACCCGTCAGACCGATAGCAGTTCCGTTCGGCGGGCCCGGCAGCGTGGTCGTGGTGACAAACGAGTCAAAACTCGTCGGCGCACCGTTGCCGTTAAAGGCCCTGACCTGGAACCAATAGCTTGTATCAGCCATCAGCCCGACGAAGAAATATGAAGTGTTTGTCAAAAGAGTACTGGCATAAACGGAGAATCCGGAATCCGTGCTCCTCCAGGCTTCGTATGTAGTGCCTGCCGGATTGTTATTGGCAAGCCATGAAACCGCGATGCTGGAGGTGTTCACTGCGGTCACACTGGACCCTGCCGGCGGATTGGCCAAAGTAAATGTTGACAGCGTAGTGTTGAATGGTGACGAAATCCCACTCACACTGATTGCCCGCGCGCGCAAATAATAAGATGTGTTGGGCAACAGATTTGACGTGGAGGCAGAGGTGTTGAACGTGACTGAACTGTACACCACCGCCCCGCTGAAATTAATATCCGTCGAGATCTGAAGCTGATACGTAGTCAGAGGAGTTACCGGATTGCCGCCGGCTGTCCAGTTCGCAGTCACAGACCGCGTGGTCACACTGAGAGAAGTGAACGCGCCCGGCGGATTGGCCAGTGTTGAAGTGGTCGCTACTACTGTAGATATGCTGACTGACGCGGGCGTGTTGCTGTTAAGTGTACGCGCCTGCACTGTATAGGCAGTGTTCGGAGACAGATTGGAAATCGTGACCGTGGTGATGGCTGTCTGCGACGAATCCGAAACTGCAAACGCGCCTGTGGAGATTTCGTGCAACGTGCCGGCCGGATTGACAGTGGATAGGAACGAAACCGTTGCCGATGTATTATAAGTGTTGAAACTGAATACAATGGGCGCGGCAGAGAGAGTGTAGGTGGACGCTGTTACAGTCACAGCTTGAGTGCTGGACGCAGGCGCGCTGCCCACAGCTCCGGCCTGGAACGCATAAAAGGTATTGGTGGAAAGTCCTGTGAGCACGACCGTGACCGTGACCGTGCTAAAAGCCACAACACCTGCTGAACTGTTCGTCACGCCGAAATATCCGTCAGTCCCCGTGGAAACCACCATCCGCGTGCCGTTGCCATTCCCGTTCGCATTTAGCAGAACGGACACGCTCGTTGCAAACACCTGGAAACTCGCGACCGTCGGCGGATTCGCCAGAGTGAACGTGGATGCCGTGACAGTCACCGTTGATGTGTAGGACCCGCTGAAGTTCTGCGTCTTTGTATAAACAGGATAACTGGTATTCGGCGTCAGCCCCGAAATCACCAACGTAGTATTCCCCCCGCCCGACACAACAGTGGACGAATTGCCAAGCGTAAAGTTGCCCGTGGAAATAATCAGAGTAGTTCCCGCAGCATTGCCGTTGGGTTGCAGCGTAACAGCGATGCTTGTCCGGAACACCTGGAACGATTCAATCACCGATACATTCGCCAGAGTGTATGTGGCAATGACCGTGTCGTACCCTGTGAAAACTCCATCCCCGTTTCTGGCTCTTACCCGGAAATAATAGGACGTGTTCGCGGAAAGATTGACCGCGGTAGATGAAACTGCCGTTACGAGGCCGGCGCCCGACACTGCAAATCCGATATCCGTGCTTCTCTCTACCTGATAGTCGGTGAATGAAGGATTGCCGTTGGCCTGCCACGCTATCGTTATGCTTGACGCGCCGACCACCGTAAAGGATGAGAGTGCGGGCGGGTTGGCAAGCGTGAATGTTGCCAGCACGGTGTTGAACGGCGATGGAATCCCGTTGACATTGATGGCCCGGACGCGCAAATAATAGGATGTGTTCGGCGTCAGATTTGAAGTGGATGCGGACGTGTTGTATGTGACCGAACTGTGCACTGCCCCGCTGAAATTAACGTCCGTGGAAATCTGAAGCTGATATGTAGTCAGCGGTGCAAGCGGATTGCCGTTCGCGCTCCAGTTTGCAGTCAGAGATTGCGTAGATACGCTCACCGAAGTGAACGCGCCCGGCGGATTGGCCAGCGTTGACGTTGTGGCCACCACTGTGGATACGCTCACGGACGCCGGCGTGTTGCTGTTAAGAGTTCGTGCCTGCACCGTGTAGACAGTGTTCGGCGACAAGTTGGAAATCGTGGCCGTGGTGATGGCGGTCTGTGACGAATCCGAAACCGCAAACGCGCCTGTGGAGATTTCATGCACCGTGCCCGCAGGATTGACAGTGGAAAGGAACGAAACCGTTGCCGATGTATTGTAAATGTTGAAACTAAGAACAGAAGGTGTCGCCGACAGCGTAAACGTGGACGCGGTCACAGTGACAGTCTGCGTGCTGGAATTCGGAGCGCTGCCCACGCTACCTGCCTGGAATGCATAAACCGTGTTCGTGGACAATCCCGTCACCGTAAGCGAGACAGTGCTCCCCACCAGACTTTGAGCCGAACTGTTCGCCACGCCGAAATATCCGTCGGTCCCCGTAGAAACCACCATCCGCGTCCCGTTGCCGTTCCCGTTCGCATTCAGCAGAATGGATACGCTCGTCACAAACACTTGGAAACTCGCGACCATCGGCGGATTCGTCAGAGTGAACGTGGAAGCCGTGACAGTGACCGTGGACGTATTAATCCCGCTGAAGTTCTGCGCATTGGCATAAACAGGATAACTGGTATTCGGCGTCAAACCTGAAATCACCAGCGTAGTGTTCGCCCCGGCCACCGCACCGATAGACGAATTGCTCACAGTAAAATTGCCTGTCGACACGATGAGACTCGTTCCCGCAGGATTGCTATTCTGCAGCAGAGTGACAGCGATGCTCGTCCTGAATACCTGGAACGATTCCACAATCGGCACGTTCGCCAACGTGTAAGTGGACACAGCCGCATTCGCCGACGAAAGATCAATCGGATTTTCCGCTTTCACATAAACCGAGTAAGAAGTGTTAGCCGAGAGCGAAGTCTGCGCGAACGAACTGGTATTCGCCGGCAAGTCCCCGGAAATCTGCCCCACAGTCGTTGAGTACACCCGATAATATCGTTCTTCATTGGAATCGTCGCTCCAGCTCCAAGTGATGGAACTTGTCCCAATCGCGGTCCCGCTGCTCGACAGTTGGCTCGGCGCCTGCGGCGTTGACCAGAAAATCACATTGTTTGGATCGCTCTCGTATGAGGCGCCGGAACCCGT
>CAYHWZ010000286.1:0-3526 GCA_964359975.1 uncultured Elusimicrobia bacterium
GTTGGTTATTTCAAGCCGCAGTGTAATGGAATAGGATGGACTGGGTGTGGAAGATATGGTCATATATTTAAGAAACTGGTGGAGCTGAGGGGGGTCGAACCCCTGACCTCCTGCATGCCATGCAGGCGCTCTCCCAACTGAGCTACAGCCCCAAATCTGGTCAGTCTAAATTAACAGAATCTGTGTTTCTTGTCAAGTAAATGGTCAGTCAGGCTGACAAGGCCATACCAGCCAGACTCATGGTCTGGCCGCTGGTCAATAGCATGTTTCCCAGATAATCGCCCCGCACATATTCGAGCAAAAACCGCGCGATGGAATAAATGAAAAGATAGTTGGCAAATATAAGTCCGTCTCTCATGTGTCGACGGCGTTTCATGTTATTCAGCGCGAGCAGAAAAGCGCCCAGCGCAAACAAGAATACCGACTCATATATCTGCGTGGGATGCAGAGGAATATCCAGCCGCGCCAAAGATTGCGGGTCCGTAAACACCACACACCACGGCAGGTCCGCGGGCGTTCCGTAACAGCATCCTGCAAAAAAGCATCCGAGCCGTCCCACCGCGTGCGCGAATGCCATTGAAGCGGCCAGCCAGTCCAGGACTTTCTTCCAGTTGTGTTCACGGTGTTTTCGGTACCACAAACCAAACCCTGCGGCCACACCGATAAGTCCGCCGTAAGAAACCAGCCCGCCGCGCCAGACTTTGAAAATTCCCAGCCAGTCTCCGGCAAATTCGTCCCGATAAATCACCACGTGAAATATCCTGCCGCCTAAAAGTCCGCATATTACCAGATAAAAAAATAATTGATAGAACGAATCCTCATGCTGAGGTCCGCTCACTCCATCCTGTTTTGCCTGCCATACCAAAAGCCGCATCCCGAAATAAATCCCGATACCGACCAACAGGCCGTAGGTATGGAGTGTAATCGGACCCCACTCAAAAAGTATGGGATACATCTAGGCGGCCTTTTTTTTCCACTGCGACAATGCCAGCAGAAACGCTCCCACGCAAATGCACGAATCCGCCACATTGAAAGCAGGCCAGTGCCAGCCACCGACGAAAAAATCCAAAAAATCCACTACAAATCCGTACGCAATCCGGTCGTAAAGGTTACCGAGCGCGCCGCTGATGACCAGTGCCAGACCGACTTTAAGTTTAAGGTTGTCCGGTTCCTCTTTTTCCCATTTGCGACGCATCCAGAGCAGGGCACCGAGGATAAGGACTGTTGAAATCATAAAAAAGAGGTTGCCCCCTTGACCCATGCCGAACGCTACGCCGGTGTTTTCAACATACGTCAGCTGAAAAAACGGCAGAACCTCGTACGGTACGCCATAATTAAAATGCTTTAGGATGTAATATTTGCTGGCGCGGTCCAGGAAAAATGTGATGAGAATAATAAAGACGGAAAGGAATTTTAGCACATGCATCATCGGACCATTTCCACGCACCTTGCGCACAGACCCTGAAATTCAGCGGACGCGTTCACTGTTGTTTCGTATCGCCAGCAGCGCACGCACTTTTCGCCGGACGCGCGTTCCACTTTGACCGCGAGATCGCCATTCCCGTCGGTAACTGCAACTTCGGAAACCAGGAAAATTGCGGCAAGATTCCGCGATTCTTTGGCCAGCAGTGTTCTTTCTGCGTCGGACCCGCCTGAAAGCGACACTTTGGCTTCGAGCGAACTGCCGATCAGACTGCTTTGCCGCGCGGATTCCAGCGCAAGGTTCACTTTGTTGCGGAGCTTGCGGATATTTTCCCATTTTTCTTCCAGAGCCGCATCTGCAATCACGGACTCTGCCGACGGAAAATCTGCAAGCATTACGCTCTCGGACTGCCACAGCCCTGATTCCCGGCCCAACTGCCACACTTCTTCGCAGGTGAATGTGAGGACAGGTGTAAGAATCCGCACAAGATGGGACAAAATTTGGTAAAGCGCGGTCTGGGCGCTGCGACGTTCCACTCCTTCCCGACGAAAAGTGTAGAGACGGTCTTTCAGGATGTCAAAATAAAGCGAGGAACAGTCGATGGCGCAAAACTCCACAATCGTTGCGTTCACACGGTGAAATTCGTGCTCTTCGTACGCGCGTAAACAGGCGGCAGAGGTCTTTTGCAGACGCAGCAAAGCCCAGCGGTCCACTTCCAGCATTTGTTCCGGCGGAACGCTGTCTTTTTCCGGGTTAAAACCATGCAGATTGCCGAGTATATAGCGGAACGTGTTGCGGATTTTTTTGTAATTTTCCGCCACGCCGCGCAGGATATCTTTTGACAGGCGGATATCTTCGCGGTAGTCCGATGCCGCCACCCACAAACGCAAAATATCTGCGCCGTGCTCCTTAAGAATATCCTCAGCCGTGATGACATTGCCGAGCGACTTGGACATTTTTTTGCCCGCGCCGTCCATGATGAAACCGTGCGTGAGAACTCCCAAATATGGCGCGCGTTTTTCCAGCGCCACTGACGGAATCAGCGAGGTCTGGAACCATCCGCGGTGCTGGTCCGAGCCCTCCAGGTACATGTCCGCCGGACAGCTCAGTTCGTCCTTCCACTCTTTTCCGTCGAAAGTCTTTCCTGTGCCGCGCAGTACCGCCTGATGAGACACTCCCGAATCAAACCAAACGTCCAAAATATCGTTTTCCTTGACAAATTTTTCCCCGCCGCATTTCGCGCACTTGAACGGCGTCAGATTTTTCAAAAAGTACTCCGGCTCTTCCCGGAACCACGCGTCGGAACCTTCCAAACCGATGATTTCTTCAACCATGCCGACTGCCTGATCGTCGAGCAAAGGTTCGGCGCAGTCCTTACAGTAAAAGACCGGAATCGGCGTGCCCCACAAACGCTGGCGAGACAAACACCAGTCCGGACGCTGTTTAATCATGCCTTCAATACGGTTCTGCCCATAGTCCGGAGTCCATTTCACTTTTTTTATTTCGTCGAGCAGACGGGCGCGGAGCTGTTCGTGTTCCACATTCAGGAACCACTGATACGTCGCGCGGAAAATCACCGGACTCTTGCACCGCCAGCAGTGCGGATAGGAATGGCGGATTGTTTCGTGATGCACCAGACTGCCGTTGGCTTTCAAAATCTCAAGAACTTTTTCGTTGCCGCCTTTGAGCACAAAAAGCCCTTTGAGTTCCGGCACGCCGACCTCGTCGCTGAACTTGCCGCCGTCGTTGACCGGCGATACTACGGGCAATCCGAAAAGTCCATGCCCCACTTTATAGTCAATATCCCCGTGCCCGGGCGCAATGTGCACTATCCCGGAACCGTCTTCGGAGGAAACCTGATCGCTGTGAATGATTTTACCTTCGGGCTGGTTTCCGCTCTCCGGGAAAAGTCTGAAATAGTTTCCCTGCAATGCTGCACCTTTAACAAGCTGGACAACTTCATAATCTCCGTCATTGAGATTCAATTTTTCTTTCAGCAGACGGTCCTGAAGTTTTTTCATCACCAGCCAGCTTTCGCCGGTGGCCCGGATCTTGACCACTGAATATTCTTCGTCCGGGTGGACCATTACGCCGACGTTGGCA
>CAYHWZ010000287.1:0-3521 GCA_964359975.1 uncultured Elusimicrobia bacterium
CCCACACGCGACCCGAACATGCAGTTCTGGATGCGGAGAGTTGGCAATGTCACGCGCGCGCTGGCCGATCTGACGCCCGGTAGCGAACTCGGCGTAAGAGGACCGTTCGGACGGGGATTCCCGATCAATGAACTTAACGGTCGGGACCTGGTGCTGGTGGCAGGAGGACTCGGTCTTGCGCCGCTCAGGTCACTGATACAATATATTTTGGACCGGAGAAAAGATTTCGGCAAAGTTTCTGTGCTCCTGGGCGCGAAACGTCCGGAAGAGGTGCTGTTCCGCAGTGAACTTAAAGAGTATCGCGGCGCCGGCGGTCTGGACGTGCACGTTACCGTTGACCGCGCCAACGAAGGATGGACTGAAAATGTCGGCGTTGTGACAGTGCTGTTCAGCCGCATTTCCATTGACGCGGCAAAGACTTCGGCAGTAGTCGTGGGACCGCCGGTGATGTACAAATTTGTCCTGCTCGAATTGCTGGCGCGGAAACTTGCTCCGGGAAATATCTACGTCTCGCTCGAACGCAGAATGAAGTGCGGCATCGCAAAATGCGGGCATTGCCAGATGGGCGAATATTATGTCTGCAAAGAGGGGCCTGTATTTTCATACAAGGAAGTGGAAGACTGTGCGGAGGCGTTCGAATGGAAAAGAATGTAAAACCGCGCGCGGCATTTTTTGAATTTTCGTCCTGCGAAGGGTGCCAGCTGACTGTGCTGAATTGCGAAGACCTGATTCTCCCCCTTCTCGGTAAAATCGAGATTGTCAATTTCCGCGAAGCCATGTCTGAACCGCGGAGCAGCAATTATGATATCGCGTTTGTCGAAGGTTCCATTACGCGCGAATCCGAAGTCCCGCGCCTGAAATCCATCCGCGAAAATGCGTCCCTGCTCGTGGCTCTCGGCGCCTGCGCGCATACCGGCTGCGTCAATGTGCTGAAGAATGATGTGCCGGAAAATGAGAACCGCAGAAAAGTGTACGGCTCGCCTGACTTGTTCAACGATACACTCCCGGCCAAACCAATTTCCGACTACGTGCGGGTGGACGCTGTCCTGCCGGGGTGTCCCATCCGCAAAGAGGAGTTTCTGCATCTCACTCAGTCCCTGCTCCGCGCGCACAAATTTTCGCTGCCGGACTACGCTGTCTGCGTTGAGTGCAAGATGGCGGAAAACGGCTGTCTGCTGATGAAAGGCGAAGCGTGTCTTGGTCCTGTATCGAGAGGCGGATGCGATGCGGTCTGTCCGACATTCGGTGCGGTATGCTGGGGATGCAGAGGCACTTTCCCCGACGCGAATTTCAGCGGACACATTTTTGCCATGGAAGACAAAAAAGTGGATAAGGAAACAATCCGGCGCGCATACCGGATTTTTAACGGAGCTGAAAAGGGAGGTAATGCCGGCCATGCCTTGTGAATGCAGACAAATTGACGCGCGGAATTGGGAAAACGGTTCGGATTTCGATTGGGGGTCCGCATATTTCTTCCGGGTGTTCACGCCGCTTTTCTTTCACATCCCGTACCGTGTTGACCGTGATATTGAAATGGCAAGATTTGAAATTACTGCGCTCGGATACAAGACAAAACATCCGCTGAAAATTGTCACAGAGGACGGATGGTTCCGCGGAGCCGTGCTCATCGAGATAGAAAAACCTGACCGCCCGGACCCGAAAGTGGTGCAGTTGGGGCGCGGCAAATATTTCAGCAAGCTGAGCGCGCTCCCGTGGAAAGAACTCGGCAAGGCAACCATGAACATGCTGAAGGAACACAGTCTCAGACCGGCCGCGCTTTATTTCTGGTACCTTTCCTGTCCTGTATGCAGCGAAGCGGAAGGATACCGCACTGTTATCATTGCCAAAAGCCGCAACGGAGAAGAGTGACATGGAGAAGATGAGAATTGAAGTCAATCACATCGCGCGCGTGGAAGGTCACGGGCATCTGGTTATTGACGTCAAAAACGGCAAACTGGAAGAATGCCGTCTGGACATTGTGGAATCGCCGCGCTTTTTCGAGAATATGCTCGTCGGCCGGACATGGAAGGAAGCGCATACGATAACTTCCAGAATCTGCGGGATATGTTCCATCGGGCACACGCTTACATCGCTGAAAGCCACGGAAGCGGCCATGGGCGTATCTGTGTCAGAGCAGACTGTGCTGCTGAGAAAACTACTTCTTCATGCTGAAACTCTGCAGAGTCACATCCTTCACGTCTATTTTCTGGCCGCGCCGGATTTATTTGGAGCCGGCAGCGTGATACCTCTTGCGGAAAAACAGCCGGAAGTCGTCCACCGTGCCCTGCGTCTTAAAAAAATCGCCAACGAAATCTGTGACCGGATCGGCGGACGCACCACACATCCCGTCTCCTGCACAGTGGGCGGATTTTCCAAAGTCCCGGACAAGGAGAGCATGAGAGAACTGCGCGAAATCATTTACCTCGCCCTTCCGGACTTGCACGAGACCGTGACATTATTCGCCAAACTGAAGTGGCCCGTGTTCCGCCGCCCGACCGAATCCATTGCCTTGATGAAAATGGACGAGTATCCTTTTTACGACGGTGAAATTGCCTCGTCCGTGGGACGCACATATGTGGTGTCCGACTATATGAAAGTGGCGAACGAACGCGTGGTCGCGCATTCCACTGCAAAACATGCGAAACACATTGCGGATTCTTACCGCGTCGGCGCGCTCGCACGGTACACTCTGAATTCGCGCTGGCTGAATCTCGAAGCCAAATCCGCCGCCGCCCAGCTTCACTTATCGGAAAACCTGGACAACTCGTACTATAATTCGGTTGCGCAGATTGTCGAGTGCGTGCACGCGGCGTACGATTCCGTGCACTTGATCGACACTCTTCTCGAACGCGATCTGCACCACGAAACCATCAAAGTTGTCCCCCGTTCAGGTAAAGGCGCTGCCGCTGTCGAAGTCCCGCGCGGGATTCTTTTCCATGAATATGAGTATGATGAGCACGGTATCATTACACAGGCCAACTGCATCATCCCGACCGGCCAAAACCTGGCGAACATTGAAAACGACCTCCGCGCTCTGGTGCCGTCCATTCTGCGCAAGTCGCGTGAAGACGCCACACTGGACTGTGAAATGTTGGTGCGCGCATACGATCCCTGTATATCGTGCGCCACGCACATGCTGGAGATAAAATGGAAATGAATATTCCAGCATCATCGTCGAGCGTCAGATGGATTGTTGCAGGACTCGGCAACGAATCCGCAGGCGACGATGGATTCGGCTCGGCATTGATACGCGAACTGCAGTCCCGCCGGCTTCCAAAGAATGTGGAACTCATCGAGTGCGGCATGGACAGTCTCAGCTTGCTCTACTATTTGAATGACAATGACCGCGTAATCATTGCAGATGCCGCAGACTGGGGCAAACTGCCCGGACAATGGTTCATCACCTCGAGCGAAAATATAGTGCTGACAAGTTCCAAACACCAGTATTCCCTGCACCAGCCGTCCGCGGGACAGATTATTTCGCTCTCCGGCGTGCTCGGCAAAAAAGTCGAGTTCACCAT
>CAYHWZ010000288.1:0-3473 GCA_964359975.1 uncultured Elusimicrobia bacterium
AGAAACGCCATTGTTATCACACTAGCAACAATAAAAGTCAGAGCTTGCACGACATTTGTCTAGATTATCGCTTTTATCCCGCCCCACGCAATGTATGCTGCGCCTACGACGGTAAACAAGATTATCGTGGGCACAATGTGCCAGCCGATGAGCACACTGACAGCCAGACAGGCCGCCATCAGCCGCACTCCCGACGCCAATAGCCGCGTGACAAAAAACAATACGGAACCTGCATATTGGGTTTCAGGTCCGAATCGATGCCGCAAAAATTCGTATATGGATGTGCAGTTATATTTATAGAACGCCGGAATGAACAGCATGGATATTGTCACACGCGCCGCAAACGATCCGATGAAAAATTGTAAGTATTCCCAGTTTTCCCTGTATGCCGTGGCAGGCACAGAAATAATAGTGACCGCGCTGATTTCCGTAGCCACAAATGAGAGGCACGCGGCCCAGTAAGGCACTTTTTTTCCGCCGAGAAAAAAATCGTTCGTATCTTTTTCTTCCCGCCCTAGAAAAACACCGAGAGTGATGGAGAAAACAAGAATAGAGCACAGAACCCCGTAGTCCTGCCAGGTAAGGTTACTAGCCAATCCGAACCAATGTTCCATTGTATTGTATTTCATTCTATCATTTTACGCGCTGATTTTTTGTAAAATGTCTTTATGCCCAAACTGCAGGAACTCATCGGACAGCACCTTGTCATCGGCGTGCCCGGCACAAAAATGACGACTGCGCTTATCCGTCATTTCAAGTCCATTCACGCCGGCGGGATTATTTTTTACCGTATCAATTTTGATTCGCCAGAACAGATCAAGAAGATGATTTCCCAACTGGAAGATTCACTCGAACGCAAAATCCTGGTAATGGCTGACCACGAGGGCGGGAGAGTCATCATGTTCCGCGACGGCATTACTGTATTCCCGGACAATCTGGCAGTCGGCAGTACAGGAAATGTGCGTTACGCTGAAATGCAGGGCAGGACTGAAGCGCGCGAACTGCGGCGCATGGGTCTCGACGTAAACCTTGCGCCCGTGCTCGACGTGCTGACAGATTCGTACAGCCCCAACATCGGAATCCGCTCATACAGTAAAGACTGGAAAACAGTTTCGGAAATGGGTTCGGCCAGGATACGCGCAATGCAGGAAAACGGACTGTCCGCCTGCGCAAAACATTTTCCCGGCAAAGGACACGCGCCCGTGGACGCACATTTGGGACTGCCCGTTATACCGTCCACTTGGCATGAAATGGAAGAAGTGCACCTTAAGCCGTTCGTGCGCGCGATTGAAGACGGCATCCATGTAATGATGACTTCGCACCCTCTTTACCCGAAACTTGACGCGGAACCTGGCCGCATCGCAACTTTTTCACCGGTGATTGTGCGGGAATGTTTGCGCAACAATCTGGGCTTCAAGGGTGTCATATCCAGCGACGATTTAGAGATGGGCGCCATCAAGGAAATCTGCCCCATTGGCGAGGCGGGTGTGCGGGCCGTCGAGGCCGGGCACGACATTCTGCTGGTGTGCCATGATTTGAACGCTCAGCAGGAAGTTTTTCGCGCGCTGACCATCGCGTACGAATCCGGTCGTCTTAAAGTAAAGGACCTTGAAGAAAGTGTCGAACGGATTAACCGGTTAAAATCATACCGCAAAAAACGGTTCACGGGCGGAGCTCCGCATGCAGAAGCCAGCGGCGCCAGGACCGCATCTGAAATCTGCGCACATTCCGCAACTGTTCTCAAAGACATCCGGCACGAAATTCCCTACGATGCCGGAGCGCTCAAAACGCGGAAGGTCACAGTTATTTTTCCAAAACTTTCTTCGTTCGATTCAAAGATTATGGTTGAAAAGGAACTTCTGACCGAATCCCGCTTTTTGAAAGCCGAATTTTCCAAACACGGCATCAACCCAATGATACTGACCGTTTCAGTCGAGCCGCACGCGGAGGAAATCCGTTCCGCATCCGAACTGTGCGCAGGGGCTGACCTGACCATACTCTTTTGTTTTGACGCGCATTTGTATCCCTCCAACAAAGAATTGCTGGACACAGTGGTGCGGAAAAGCAGGAAAACCGCAGCTATATTTTTACGTGATTTCTACGATGCGGAATTTGTGCCGGAGACAGTACCGTGTGTCACAGACTTCGGTTGGCGTGCCTGCCAAATCTCAGCTTCAATCCGCAAACTCTTTGCGAAATAATATCTGTTCCATCGGCGTGGATCTGGGCGGCACATGGCTGCGCATCGCGGGCGCTAACCGTGCAGGCAAAATTGTCGCTACCCAACGCCGGCCAGCACCTGACACCATTCAGTTCCCCGTATGCATCAAAAACTTTATAAAGACACATTGTCGAACCAAACCTGTTTGCATGGTCATTGGCGCGAGAGGAGCATGGTCTTCGCAGGCAAAGAACAAATTTGCAGTATCTCTCAACACACTGGCGGAAAATATATTCGTCATCTCCGACATAGAGCTTGCTTACTGGAACTCTTTTGCCGACGGGCCGGGGATAGCATTGATTGCTGGCACCGGTTCTGTTGCGCTTGGCAGGGACACACTTGGAAACTGGCGCAGAGCCGGCGGGCTTGGACCCCAAATCGGCGATGAAGGTTCCGCCTATTGGATTACCGGAAAATATTTTGATAAACGCGCCGCCGCAGACTCTGCAAACATCCGCAGACTTGCCCGACGGACTGTGCTGATCATGAACAGATATTCAATAGGCGAACCAAAAGCAGTACAAATAGTGAATCAAGCTGCTGAGCATCTGGCAAAACTTGCCGAGGATGTTTCGCGCCGGCTCGACTTCAAAGGAAGGATACCACTGTCACTCTGTGGAGGACTTTTCAAATGCGCAAAATACCGCAGAGCATTTGAACAAAAAATGAACCGGCTCGGCTACAGAATCACCCGGCCCGAATTGAACGCCGAAGAATGCGCCGCTCTACTTGGCAGGTCGGCAGATACCGCGTTCCGAATTTTTCACAAACTCGAGAAAATGTTTGACCAGCGGACTCGGTGACTGCGCCAGCAAAGCATCCACTGCTTCCGCAAAAGTCTTTTCAGGGGAAAACACATCACGGTACGCGTTCTTCATAGCGCGGATTTCCTGCGCTGAAATGCCGTGCCGTTCCATCCCGACAGTATTTAGACCGCGGATAGCATTGGTTTCGTCGGCAACACATCCGGGAGGAATATCCAGCGACACTCTTGACCCGCCGCGCATCATGGCGAACTTTCCGACTCGTACAAACTGATGAACAATACAGGTACCGGAGATAAAAACAGAATCTTCCACATGAACATGCCCGGCGAGGATAGAACCGTTTGCCATAATGATGCTGTTCCCGATCTTGCAGTTGTGCGCCACATGTGTGAGCCCCAACAGAAAGTTCTGGTTCCCCACCTCAGTCACGCTTCCCTCTTTGGTCCCGCGGTGAATCTGCACATACTCTCGGATATTATTCTTGT
>CAYHWZ010000289.1:0-3413 GCA_964359975.1 uncultured Elusimicrobia bacterium
ACGTGGGTTAGGATATAAGTTACGATACCGTTCTGGGGGGAAAATCATGATAAAACTGAAATCGGGAATTTTGGCAGGCGCGGCACTGCTTACTCTTTTTAGTACAAATCCGGTTTACTCCTCTGAAGTCAGCGGCAAAATAGACAAATTGGTCGGGAGTCTGGTACAGAGCTATGAAAGCAGAAAAACGAACGCGAAAGGCGAAACTCTGGCCATTCTGAATTTGGATGCAGACACCGATCTGGTCAAAAATAAGATCGGATTTGCTTTTTCAGAGTTCATCACACAATGTTTTGTCAAACTGAACAAGTTCCGAATTGTTGAAAGAAATGAGCTTGAAAAAGTATTGATTGAACAGAAACTACAGCTAGCCATTGTAACAAACGAGAAGGCCGTAGCGCTCGGCAAAGTTCTCGGGGCTCGAATTCTGGTAATGGGAAATGTTCGCAAAATAGGAAAAAATTATGTCGTCAGTCTGCGAATGGTTGACGTTGAAGCCGGAGAAGTCGTTGGCGCCTCGTACAGTGAATTGCCTACAAAACTTTTTGATGAGGAAGCCAAAAACTATATCGTTCTCGTTCCTGACGTTCAGGTCATCGGACTATATGGTTCTTATGCCCTTTCACCAACTATCTCGGAGGTCCCTTCTGCGACAACCCTTTCCGGCTCCAACAACGGTTTTAGTTACACAGTTGCGGCTGCTCCTCAAGATGTCAAGGCAGCAATTCCCGTCGCTGCGGTTGGTGTACGCTACAGACCATTTAAGCAGCTTATGCTGGATTTGTCATATTTTCCCTTCGGCGCTTTCTCGGTTGATGCCAACGTAGCCAATCTATCTGCAACTACCGATGGCGGTGCACTGCCGCTTATCACTGATGATGCGACTGATTCTTCGCCTAACTTGTTAGGCAAGCGAATAGCAAGCGTAAAGATGAAACTTAAGAGTTCAGGGTTTGCATTAAGCGCAAATTGGGCCAAGACAATTGCCCGTTCATTTACCGGATATGCCGGACTTGGCACAGCTTTGCATTTTGTCAATGCCGAGATTCCGGCATATAGAGTAATTTCCATCAGCGCAGACGTGCAATACATCGCTGACGGTGTAATTGAATCAAAAACTCTGTTCGTCCCCTTTGCGCGTTTCGGCACGGAATGGCGTCCTCAGTCACGTTTCGGAATATCCCTATTTGGCAACCTCGCTCTGACTGCACCAAGCTGGGAAGTTAATCAGCATCTGGTTGGTAAAACATCACTATATCCAAATCTGAAACCAAGAACTGTTATTTCTGACACTTCAATACCCATGTTCACATTGAATGTGCCGCGATATTCCCTGGAATTCGCCTTGTCATTCTATTTTTAAACGAAGTAAGATGCGGGATGAGTTTTTGAGGAACAGAATTCTCCTTCAAGCTGTTCATCTTTCCTGAAAGGCGGGGATTTTCCAGATAGTTGACGTATTCTCGGAAAAGTGGTATTTTTGTATAGATGGATATTCAATCTAAAAAAATCGTGCTTTGTTCCGGTATCCGCACACCTATCGGACACATTTCGCGCAGTCTGGCCGAGATTACACCGGAAGACTTGCTGACCTCCAGTATTCATGGACTTTTGCACAAGACCTCACTTTATCCGCACGCTGTTGACGGTGTCATTGCTGGATGGGTGGGACAAGGTTCCAGCGCGCCCAACATCGCCCGCATCGCACTGCTAAACGCCGGTCTGCCGGAAAAAGCCCACGCGATTACCGTGCAGGCCAACTGCGTCTCCGGCATGGAATCCATCTGCTCCGCAGCCCGTCACATTCTCGTCGGCGAAGGTGAACTCTACATCGCAGGCGGCACCGAGTCCATGTCCAATTTCCCCTACCTTATACGCGGCCCACGCTCGGAAAAAGAACTGCGGTCCAAAGATTCTGTGAAAGAAAACTGGGCCGCACTCTGGAACAATCCCAAAATTGAAATCACCGACTGTATTGAAGAAGGTCTCAGTGACCCGGTCAAACATATCGGCATGGCTGCAACAGCCGAAGTCTGCGCCCAGATGTACTCAGTCACCCGCGATGCGCAGGACCAGTACGCGCACGGCAGCTACCGCAAAGCGCTCGACGCGGAAAACGCCGGTTTTTATGATACCCATATCTATCCCGTGCAAAAAAACAACGTGACTCTGCTCGAACGCGACGAATATCCATTTTTGCGGAAGAACATCGCTGACAAACCGCAGATGCTTTCCAAAGCTCCGCTCATGTTCGGCGGCGCTGATTTCACTATGAAAATGTTTTTTGAAAAGTACGGCGAATTCATCCTGGGCAAAAAGTATATTGAAGGACAGACTCTGCCTACACTCACGCTGTTCAATTCCTGTGCCCGTTCCGACGGAGCCGCAGCCGTGATAGTCGCGTCCGAACAGCGCGCCAAAGATTTGCGACTTGACATAATCGCGGAGCTCAAGTCCTGGGCGTTTTGGGGAAACAACCCCTCGCACATGGGCATCGCTCCGGCCTTTGCCGCAGACCTGGCGCTAAAACGCGCAGGAATCTCGTTCAGCCAGCTCGACGATATTGAACTGCACGAAGCGTTCGCCGCCACATGCCTTTCCATTTTCCGCGTGGGCAAAGAAAAGTTCGGCCAGAACTGGGACGACAAACTGAAACAGAACGCTCTCAATCCGCACGGCGGTACCATCGCGCTCGGACACCCGCTGGCCGCCACTGGCACCCGCATTGTGCTGAACGCGCTCTATCAGATGAAAGCCAATCCGGACACCCGCTGGGCTCTTGCCACTGCCTGCGCCGCCGGAGGTCTGGGCGGGGCCATAGTTCTCGAACGGTACTGATGAAAAAAAAGTTGACCAAACGCGCCGCGCCTGTCCAGCACAATGACGCCCGGATACGCAAACTCGAACTCCTGCTCGAATTCGGCAAACGAATCAGTACCCAGCACAGTCTCGACCCTCTGCTGGATCTCCTGGCCAAAGAAGCCAAAGCCATTCTCGAAGCTGACCGCTGCACCATTTTTGTCCTCGACCGCACGAAAAAAATTCTCTGGTCGAAAATTGCCCAGGGCGAATCCGCCACCATCACCATTCCCTGGGACAAAGGCATCGCAGGCGAATGCGTGCAGACCCGGCGCATCCTGAATATCCGCGACGCGTACAAAGACAGCCGGTTCAACCCTCAGGTGGACAAGCAGACCGGTTACCACTCTCAATCCATTCTTACCGCGCCCATGATAAATATGCGGTCACAAGCCGTGGGCGCGTTTCAGGTGCTGAACAAAACAACCGGCACTCCGTTTGAAACTGTAGACGAGGAAATCCTCTCTATTTTGGCCAGCCAGGCCGCAGTCGGCATTGAAAACGCCCAGCTCTACGACCAGGTCCGTAAAGCTGCGGAAGACACCATTTTCAGT
>CAYHWZ010000290.1:0-3412 GCA_964359975.1 uncultured Elusimicrobia bacterium
CCCCCGCAACCATTTCAAAACACTGAACCGTCAAGGAAAATCACAAGTTTCCCTGACGTTTTTTTGTTGCCGTTGGAGCGCGGCGGTGTCCATTCCGGTGTCCAATCCGACGGGGGGAATACCCCATCATACTTAGGCTAAGGCCCACACACTCCAACAAAGAGTGGCATACACCACTCATTGTCTTTCTCATTTTATGTCGTCGCCGGGGAGAAGTTTTGCTATAACGCCGAGCAGTACCAGCACTACTAGCGCCATTATTCCCCAGAACAGATACTTCATCGTCTTGGATTGGAAACTGAACTGGTACCAGGGGTCTACCTTCAAAATGTCCTTAGCGGATTCCAGTATCGCCTCGGACGGTTTGGCTTGGAGCAGTTGTTGCTGCAGCAAATCGATTTCGTAACTGGGCGCGGAAGCGGCGGAATTGCCGTAGTAGAGGTAAAGTTCGGAACCGGGATTCGTCTTGAAAAGTATCTGGCGCGTTTGATAGGTCAGCGAAAAGTTGCTGAGTTTCAGAGGGGGATTGTCGCCGTTGTCGATTTTGAGAAACAGGTACTCGGTCTGAGGATACTTTGTAAACTGAAGCGCGAGGGTGTCGTGAGCCGAAGCAGAGGTTCGTGTCCATTGCGCCTGCCCCAAAAGCGTGGGCGTTTTTTCGCCGCGTGAATCCGGGACTTCTTCATAAATCATAACTGTCCGTTGAAACAGAGTGTTTTCAGCTTTGCAGGAGAAATATTGGACCGGGATATTTTTGTAGGGAAGATGGAACTGCCAGAGACTTTGGCGCGTGGACAGGGACATCATGTTTCTGCCTTCGATAGGAAGTTCGCTGGAAGACACAACCGGCGAGACGAGATAGGGAATCTGTTTCCCGTCGCGCACCAGTCTGAAATCCGCGGTCCGGTTGTTATTTTGCGCTATCGTATCCAAATCCGGAGCCAGACTTTGGATGCCGGGTTTCTGAATCGTGATTCTTTTGCGAAACTGCCACTGCGAGACATCAATGGGCATTCCCTCGTTTTGAAGTTCGGCCAGGACTTCGGGTTCCTTATAGTTTGGATTTTGTTCAATGGCACCGAGAGTGACGGAGGCGGATTGCGCGCCTTTCATCTGTTGCTGGATTTCCGTTAAGTCATAGGTTTTTGACAAAGCCGCGGAATTGCCTGCCGCTAGTCGGTATTTTTCTCCAGGTTTCGCGTAGAATACAAGCGGTACCGGCGAGACTTGGGCCGAGGCTTTGGTGATGGCGATGGGCGGCGCGTCTGCATTGATAATCTTGAGCGTCACTTCTTCCGGCACAGCCGAGGGCGTGGCTGAAATCCTGAGCTGTTCCACGGTCTTGTGTTGACCGTCGGTAAACCTGAAGATAGTGCCGGACCCGATTAGCCTTTCTCTTGTCTGATTGAACTCTTCAAATGTTCCCCAAATCTCAACACGCCGTTTGAAAAGCGGTTCCGGTGTTTGAAAGATAAAAGACACAGCCCGGTAGTTCCTCAGCGGGAACTTTAGACGGTATTGTGATTGGTCGTCGGAGTGAGAGGATTCTCCTATTGTCAAGTCCACTGATTCGAAGACTTGCCGGTGATTAGAAACTGTGCGGACCAAGACATGTGTGACCGGAATCGCAATCTGTCGCGAATCATCTATTTCGATTTTCAAGTGACGCCAATTTCCGCGGGCAATATTCACCACAAGATTTTCCGCACCGTTGGGTTCACGAAAAACAGGATTACGGTCAGCAAGGACGCGCCATGTCTTGCCGTTGACAGAGCCCTGGACAGTGACAGATTTCAAGAATTGTTCCGCGGGGGAATTTATTTGAACCGCGTCAACTTCTTTTCCGGGCGCGACACCTGACAATGAGCCGGACAAAATAGTGTTCGTTCTGTCCACCCGGACATTCATGCCGGGTTGGGGTATCCAATGGTCTGACTCGAGCAAAGGCCAGTCGTAGGCAAAAGCGGTGTCGCTCCCTTGAGAATCTAAGATTCTGATATCCGTCAGATTCATATTGGCAAAACTGAGCGTTGCCCACGGCACATTGAATCTCATTAGACCGATTCCTTCAGGTTTGATTTCCTGACTGTAGCGCCATGCCTGCGGAATTTCCATCGCGCGCGCAGGCCCCGACATAAAAGCCGCGCCGGCAGTACCAACAATAATAATGACAGCAATCTTTGATTTCATTTAGATTCTCCCTTGTCCGGAGCAATGAATCTTTGGTAAAGAAACGATATCAGGATTAATACAGCCGCCAGGCCGACCACCGATGCGACTCGGTAAAGTTGTCCCAACCGCCAAAGGTCGTGAAGAAACACTTTGAAAATAGTTACCGTAAGCAGAATCAGACTACCCAACCGAGCCTCGCGGTTCTGCCAGCCGATACCAATGACCAGCAGAGCCAGTCCAAACAGTGCCCATCCCAGAGAATAGGTCATGTCCTGCGCAATGTTCCCGGAAAACTGAAATGTTATGGACGCGCCCGTGCTAAAATAGTCTGCGATTTCAATATTGAGGAGCAGGAATGCCACTACGGTTGCGAAAAATCGGAGCAGTCCCGGCGCCTGGTCCCTGAATTTCTCCGCGCTCGAATCTTGCAGGAATTTGGCAGAGAGAAGAAAGGAAATAACCGAGGTGCCATAAACGTACAGATACCAGTTGAAAATCACAGTGTCCGTGCGTGGATGGTACGACAGCACGGCTGGGTTCATCGTTAGCCGTGCGAATGAAATGCCGAGCAGTCCCAATGCCCAGTACACAAGCCCGATATGCGGAACCCGTCCGTAGAGCCAAAGCAGCGCGGCACCTTCCAATACCCATCCCAGTGTTATCCACTCTTTGTCGAATTGTAGAGGGATAATCAGCGTGATGAAAAACAGGCTGACCCCACCGAGCAAAGCAAGCCGGTCTCTCTGCTGCGGTTCGTCTTTGGGAAAAGCCCGGATGGTATTTACCAGACCTATCAGTGAAATAACGGCAAAGGATGCCGGGATGACTCCGATGAAATCAGTGCCCATACTTGTTGAAACAGCTTTGTACACGAGGTAGAATTGTACCGGTCCGGCAAAGGTTCCGGAAATCCAGGGCTGAAGTGTGCGGATGTGTTTGCGGCATATGAAAGGGAACAGAGTGAATAGAAAATAAAAACCTGCATACCAACACAGCGGAATCATGGAGTCCATTGGATTGAAATGATTGGTATGCCACGCGTACTGAAGCAGCGCGGCGCCCGCAAGTCCTATGACCATCACATCCTCAGATGCACGGTAACGAGCCAGCCCCATTAGCAGAAGAACCAGTAGGATGCCCAGCCCGAAAATCTGGGACGGGTCCTGTACCGGAAGTTTTACCGCCGCTGCGGCCAAAAGAAAGAACGGAAGCACAGCCGTGGCTGCGGGGAGCAGGCGTG
>CAYHWZ010000291.1:0-3397 GCA_964359975.1 uncultured Elusimicrobia bacterium
GCGGCGAACGTGTTGACTCCGGACGGGACCTGCGGCGCCAAGGTGTCGGTCAAGCGCGGGTGTGCGGTGGTCCAAGCCGAGTATCCGCTGGTCAGGCCGAATTTGTTGACGGCGCGGATACGGTAGGAGAAGGTTGTCCCATTGGTCAGTCCGGTATCGGTGAACTGCACGTTATCTGAGTTTGTCTCTGATATTTGCACGCTGTCACGGTCCACTTGATACTTGACGATATTGGGTTCCATGTTTTTGGCCCAGCCGAGTTTTAAGGTTTGGTTTGAAGCGCTGATTGCCATGCCTGTGGGAGCGGATGGCGCCACGGAACCGTAATTACTTTCGTCGCCGAGATTGCCCCAGACATTTACAATGGTCATGTTGCCGTTGCCCTCGTCCTTGATTTCAAAATAAGTGTCTCCGCCTCGAGGGATACCTCTTTCGATTGGCCGTACCCAGGAGAGGCCGCCGTCCTCGCCGATTTCATTGTATGTACCGAGATTTTCCATGTTCCCGGAAGTGTTAAGGGCATAGCGGTAGCGGATATACATCGTCGGGTCAATATCCGCGGAGTATTCAAATGTGCCGTCTCCGTTATTCGTCATTTGAATAGGATTGATGGCGGGTTCGTTCATTTTGGCGTCATTCAGGCCGGGCCCCAAAGGCAGACAGTTGCCGCGAATGTAAGCGCTGGTTGCGCCCTGCCCACGCGCGTCCAGCCAGAAACGCACTCTGACTTTATGCGGCATGAGAGCGATTTCCTCCGAGAACGGACTTTTCGTGCCGTCGCGGTTGGCGGTGCGGACAATGAAATAGTAGGTCTGATTATTGGTCAGGAACGAATCGAATTTTCGTTGGGCGGGGATATTGTTACCGGCAAATTCGAGATGTCCGCTGTAATAGACGGGCGACTGAATGAATTCCCCCACCCAACTGTAGGGCCCGCCGGTATTTAATGCGGAATACACATGATAAGAAGCGGCTTCTTTTTCTTCCCGCGGGGTCCACCAAAGATCCACGGCTCTGTCGCGGGCGCGTCCGCCAAATCCGACCGGCGCGGCTGGTGACCACGGTTCAGGTAAAGTAAGGGAATTGGCGCCGCGAAGTTGGGTTGTCTGTCCGGCGGTAAACGTAGTGGTGATGGAGAGCAGACCTTTTCCCTCGGCCCAGATGTTGACCGTTCTGGTTACAGTGCCTCCGTCGGGTGTGAGGATGCGGCTGATAGTAAAGGCGCCTGTACTGTTCGATTCCCATGTCCAAGCCGAGATGTTGTCCACGTCGACGACTGCAACTTGACCAGACGGCAGGTTGGTGATTTCGCCGCGGAGAGTTGCGATTCCGAATCCGCCCTGCACCATCATCCTTAGATTCTTGCTGTTGATTCCGCCGCCGTCGAGACGGAGGACCCCGCTGCCGTCGGATGTTTTTTTGTAGACGTCGTCGTCCTGCATGAAATCTTCAAACAGCGTATTGTTGACTCCCACGGAAATGTCCACGGGGTCCACTGATGTGGTCTTTCTGTTGATGGCCACTACGACGCTGGGTCCGATGGACTGCTCGGACGCGTTCCGCTTTATGCAGTAAACATCTCCCGCCCACTGACTGTCGATATTTATATGTGTCCTGCCGCCGTCGTAGGGACTTCTTCTCAAAGCCTGAAAAACTCCGCGGGCTTCGACAAGACGGTCCATGGTGTTGGCTGCCCAGCTGCCTTCGGCGCAGTTTCCGGCGGTCCAAGGATAGGGATCGGTACCGCCTCCGTGCCAGCACCAGTTGCTTCCGGTGCAGGCATTTTTGGAACAGCTCTCGTTCCACGTGCCGCATTTGTCGTCGCCGTACATTAGAATGGGGGGTTGAGTGTTTGCTGCGAGAATCATGGCGTACCCTTCGATATATTTCCCGGTTTCGCGTCCGGCTGATGTCCACCAGCGTCCGTTATCATGGTTCAGGAACCTGGAAGCGTGCAGGAGCGAGGCGCCGTCGCGTCCGTCGGCATCTTCCAGTTTTTGCCTGAGAGCGGCCGTGTTGACAGTCCCGTTTATCCAGTCTTTTATCTGACCGGAACTGTCATCGCATCCGTTGCCTTCGCTTGCGCCGCCATAAGCAGTAGTCTGGAAATCCTCGGCGGCATGGAGTTCAAGTCCCAGACGGTTTACGAAGTTGGTGTAATTGTCATTCACATCGCCGCCGCCCGGGAGTTCGCCGTAGGTGTACCACTTGGGATAATCTTTGTCCACCTTGTTGCGGATGGAACGCAGGTGGATGTGGCGGTCCGCCTGGGGACCGTTGTCGTCGACGATCCAGTATTTGGGATTGTCCCACCGGAATCCGACCATGCCGATTGCGCTCCAGAATCTAATAGTGTCCGCATACAGCTGGATATGTTCGGCCTGTCCGACGTAGGCCACATTGGAGCCGAAATTTTTCTTGGCGTTTGCTCCGCTGGAATAGGCGTTTGGATGGTCGTCCACGGCAGGTCCCGTTGCCTGTCCGGGAACCAGGTCCATGGTAGCCTTGATGTTGTGGTACCGGAGAACTTTGATCATCTTCATGTAGTCATAGTATCCTCCGAACCGGTCCTCCACTCTGAACGTATCTTTTACATCGTAACCCCAGATTCCCCACCCTCCGAAATAGGTCAGCGCGGAAAAATAAAGTGTGTTGATGCCGATCTGGTTCAAAGTTTTTACTTTATCAATCACGCCTTGAAAGTCCCCGCCGCTGCTGTTGTTGCTCTGATGCAGACCGACGGAGTCCGGCGAATCGTAGTCGCTGGGGTTGTTGTTGCTCACATTCCCATCGTAGAATTTGTCAACGAACATGTTGTACATGATCATGTCCCGGACCTCGTCCGCGACTTTGTTGTTGATATCTTTTTGAACAGGACGTGCAAAATAAGGCGCGGGAACAGCCGTTACGCCGATAACTTCTCCCCGTGTATTAAAATCCGCTCTTAGATAAAAATCCACAACCGCGTCCTTTACTTCCGCCCAAGTACTGGACTTGTCCGTAATCACATCTACCGGGTGCGGGGTGGAAATGGCTGTGGCCCATCGCGCGACTTCACCCGCAGAATCTCTGGTTGACACTATACAGCTGAACTTGACTGCCTTACCCAGAAACCTTGACGCGCCGCCGAGATCTGCCAGCGGCACTGCAACTTCAAACTGGTAGAGCGGGATATTTTCCTTGTAAAATTCATCCTTCTGATTTTTGAAAGTGTCGTTGATAACGCGGCAGTCATCGTTGCCGCTGCGGATACGCACGTTCCATTCCCACATCATATCGCCCGCTGTGAAAGTGTCCTCCGCCTGCACATTGCGGCCTTGAAAAACTCTCTGTTTGGACGTAACATCATTATCAATGGCGACCTGAATAAAGTGCCGTCCGTCAAACCCCGCCAACG
>CAYHWZ010000292.1:0-3378 GCA_964359975.1 uncultured Elusimicrobia bacterium
ATGTGGCGTACAATGTTTTTAAGATCAGCAACCCGCCGCGTCTGGTGCTCGAACTTTCAAACACGTCAAATAATTGGAAGAAGAAGGAAGTGGTGCTTAAGAACAACGCTCTCTTCAGCCGCGTAAGGGCCGGTCAGTTCCAGAACGATCCGGTGAAAATTGCGCGCGTCGTAGTCGAGCTTAAGTCTCCGGTGCAATATGAAGCGTCGGTCGGTGAAGACAACCGTATCGTGCTGACGGCTCATAAAGAAGGGGAATCTGCAGCGGTTGAACAGCCCGTTGCGCCGAAAGAAACAGCCGAGACGCAAAATGCAGCGGCGGCGGCTCCCACTCCGTCTGAAATGCTGAAAAAAGATGCGGTTGCGGCGTCTCCGGCATTGGTGCAGGCCATTCCTCCGTCGGACGCTCCCATGGAAATGGCCAAGAAGACCGAAATGGATGTTCCGCCTGCGGAAATGATGTCAGAACCGGAACCTGTTCAACCCAAAAAATACGCGCCGGCCAAACCTCAGTCCAAACAGTCAGAAGATATTTCGCTTGACTCCATGGAGCCGACTTCGCTTTTTGGACGGGAGCTCATCAGTTTCAATGTGCGCGACGGAGATTTGCGCGAACTTTTCAAAATGATTTCCGACCGGTCCGGCGTCAATATTGTGTACGGCAATGACGTTGAAGGCAAGATTTCGATTTCGCTCAATTCGGTCTATCTTAAGGACGCGGTTGAAACTATCCTCAAACTTAAGAATCTGCATATCATCACGCTCGGCAGAAATATCGTGCAGATACTTACCAGTAAGGAACTGGATGCTTATAAGACCGGCGCGATTTCAATCACCAGGATGTTCACCATCAATTATGCCAAGGCCAGCGATGTGAAGACTCAGTTGGACGCAATCCTTGCCACGCTCGGCGGCAAGGGTAAAATGATCGTGGACGACAGGACGAATTCCATCATTGCCACTGACACTCCGGAAGGAATCAAGACGGTCAGCGGACTTATTGCCGACCTGGATAAACCCACTCCGCAGGTGATGATTGAAGCGAAAATCGTGCAGATTTCTCTCGGAAAAAGCGTGGATTTGGGCATTACCTGGGGCGTGGCTTACACGGACCAGACCGGCAACCAGATGATTACCATCGGCGCTGCAAAAATTGCTGATACTACGAACCTGTCCGGTTCAAACCCCAAAGGCGGGCCAGCATCGCTGCAGAACTTGTCGCCATTAAATCCCACCGGAGGTTCTGGACTCGAATCAGGCGGAGCCGGTTTTTCTGCTGCGCAAGGGTTGGGGCTTTCGTTCGGCTTTGTCAAAGATGTGGTGCGGTTGAATGCGGCTCTCAGCGCTCTCCAGCAGAAGAAAAAATCCAAAGTGCTTTCCAATCCGAAGATTGCAACGGTCAACAATCAGGCCGCGACTATCAAGTCAGAGGTGAAGGAACCGTACATCACGACGGAAACTTCACTGATTCCGCAGTCGGGTGTGACTACTGCGCAGAAAGTAAATTTCCAGGTTTCGGGCATCAACCTGACGGTTACTCCGACCATTAATGCCGACGGCAGGATCACTATGCTGATTGTGCCGGATATCACTTCTTCACAGCCCACTTCCATCGGCGTGCCGAAAACCACCAGTCAGCAGGCCAAGACAACTGTTGTCGTACGCGACGGCGAAACTTTTGTCATCGGCGGGTTGATAACGGAACTGGAATCCGACGACCGCTCGCAGATTCCCATTCTCGGCAGTATTCCGCTGTTGGGACACTTGTTCAAGAAAACTGGTATTTCGCGGACACGCGCGGAACTGCTCGTTTTTGTCACTCCGAAGATCATTCCTTACTGACGAATACAGCGTACGGATCGGCTGAACCGTTTGAGCAACAGCAGTCGGCATGAATGGCTGGTCTGTTCGCTTGCAGGGACGGCTGTTTTTTTTCTGCCTTTCACCCGGTTCTGCTGGGATGTGTGGGCACAGAATTTTCTTTTCATTTTTCTTTCTCTGATAGCGCTTATTGCGCTGGGAACAGGTCTGTTTTCAATTCGCGGCGCCGGAATGCGGGTTTGGACAGCGGTACTTGTATTCGCGCTGCTGTTCGTTTTATCATCGGTAAAATCACCATTCAGCGAATCCGCCCGTTATGAAGCCGCACTTTTGATGGGCGCGGTTTATTTTTACGGGTCTGTACGCGGGCTTTCCGCAGGTCCAAAATCTGCGCTGTTGAAATCGTTTATGGCAGGTGCGGCAATTTTGCTGGCGATGTATGCGGCGACGGGATATTCCGAGCAGGGAAAAGGTCTGTCGGCAAGGAACGATCTTTTCATCAATGCAAATATGGTCGGGGCATGCAGTGTTCTGCTTTTCTTTGCTGCTATAAGGACTCTGCGCGAAACAAAACTTTTTTCCATTGCGGCTGTTGTCATCAGTCTGACCGCGCTTTTTTTCAGCCGGTCCGTCTCGTCAATGCTGGCGTTGGCAGCCGGATGGATATGGTTCCGATGGCCGGAATATTCGTCTGCCAGGATGCGGCGTAAAATCATTTTGCCGGTTGCAGGAACGATTGCGGCCGCTGTTTACTTTTTGCGGGAATATGGGGCGCGGTCTGTCTACGACAGGGGGAAATGGTGGATGGAAACTGTCCGCGCCATTGCGGAGCATCCGTGGACAGGGAACGGGCCGGGCTCGTTCCAGATTTTTTCCGCCGCCTTTTGGACCGAGGGTATTCATTCGCAGTACGCTCACAATTTCTTTCTGCAAAAGGCCGCTGAAATGGGTTTGCCCGCATGCATTCTGCTGGTTTCCCTGATGGTTCTGCTGATGATTCAATGCAAGGACCGGTTTTTGCAGGCCGCTTGCGGAGCAATGCTGGTACAGTCTTTTTTCGATTTTTCCATGCAGATACCGGGGATTTTCTTGATGTATTTTCTGTTCGCGGCAGTTCCGTCTGACGAGGATGCAGAGATGGAACAGGGGATGGGGCTGGGCGCGCGTGTAGCGGCAGGATTTTGCATACTGATTCCCGGATGGTTTTGGGGAGTGAAACCGGCTGTGGCTGCGCATCATGCCATGGCTGCGGAAAAACGTTTCAACGATATGGACTTTGCAGGCGCGGAAGAATCGCTCTGGAGAGCGATCCGGTGGGACTCTGATTCGGGGAAATATTATTCGGACCTGGCTCAGACGTTGATGGCGCAGGCCGAATCAAAACCTGACGGACATGAACTCCTTTCTGCCAATCAACTGCTTTCTGTCGCTGAACATTCACTGACTGAAGCATTGAGGCGGGACCCTTATTCCAAAATTTACAGGAGTCAGGCGCAGATTCTCCGCGGACTGGCTGAAAAATCCGGCGGAAAGAAATAGTTTATGTCTAGACGGAAGG
>CAYHWZ010000293.1:0-3376 GCA_964359975.1 uncultured Elusimicrobia bacterium
GCCTCTGCGCGCGAGGTCAGTGGCCTTGTATTCCCGCACAGATACGAACTTAGACTGTTTGCCAAGCTTGCTCGCAAAAATAAAATTGTCGTAACTGGTCGGTTTGGGCCAGTATAGCGGCGCCAGACGGCAGTAATCGGCGGCATCTTCCTCATATTCGAAGGCAATCAATTTCCGCAGCTCGGCAAATTCCATGTTCAACAGCGTCATCAGTTCCTTCAAAGTCTGCGTGCCTTTGGGCACACTTCCCTCAGTCACATCGATTGCCTTTTCCGTACCGTTGACTTTGAAAATTTCAAAATCGTTTCCTTTGCCAAACTGCTTATAATAAGAGAGCGCGCCATACAGCGGCTGACCGTCCACCATGACCAGTTCCACATCCTCCACGTCGGCAAGAAGAAGTGAAACATAGGGGTCCGCATCTCTGACTTTCACAATCGTGATATCCGCCCTCAGCCCCTCTTTGATACTGCCGATATAGTCGTCGTAACCCACCACTGCGCCGGGATTTGCGGTGATCATGGAGAGCAGTTCTTTGGGACCGAGCAGACCGTCAAGCCGCCGGACACTGTACTCGTGCGCGATTTTCAGTTCGCTCAGGAGATTGGGACTGCCGGACGGAGCCCAGTCCGGCGCCAACGCGATATTCTTCAGAGGCACTCCACGGTCAAGCGCGCCTTTGATATCAGTCGTCTGGTTATAAAGAATAAGATTGGACAGAGGGGACCAGACCACTTTCATATCGGCTTTTGCGATTTCCTTCCAATCATCGCCGCGCACGCCGGTGGAATGTATTCCGATGAACTCTTTGCGGATGAAATTGTGTTCCATCATTTTTGTGAATTCGTCGTGGATCTCGTCGTCAATCCATTCGCAGAAATGAACAATGTACCGGGTGGTCTTGCCGCTGTCGAACGAGTCAATGATGGACTTGCGTTTTTTCGACGTGCGTTCCGCATTGCCGCCCCACCACAAATTGAGCGGCATTACCTGCTGTTTGATCTGGTCAGTGCCGAGAAGATTGCCGCTGTTTTCGATGTTGCGCGTCATGCCGTAGGTGCCGACCATGGCCGACTTGTATCCCTGCGTGGCAGTGGCGCCGCCGATCATGGCTTTTATTTCGCCGTACTTGGTCGCCTCTACACTGTAGTTCTTATATTTTGAAAAATAGTAGACCAGTTTCTGCCAGTCCTTGTACCGCGGATCGTCGGGCCAGTCGTTGCGGCTGGGGTATATGTCGTAGCTGGGCGTCCAGAGATCGAAGATGTTGTACAGCATATGATTGTGCGTCTCGATGAACCCAGGATAAATATAGTTGCCGGAAAAATCTATCACCTTCACTCCGTCCGGTATTTCGGCAGCGTTAAATTTTCCGACTTTCAGCAGGGTGCCGAAAAGATGATCGGGAAACCGTTTACCGATTTTATCATTGTGATACTCGATGACAATACATCCGTCTTTAATAATTTCGTCCGGAGTGACAATATCCCCGCGCAGCGCGACCATCTGCGAAAGTTTCCGTTCCACTCTCGCTTTCTTGTCTGCAGGACGGATGCTTTTGAGGACCGCGCTGTTCACAGTATTTTTGGCAACGGTGAAATCTTCTTTGGAAACATAATTTCTGATGAGAATTTTGTCTTTGAATTTCTGAAAATCGTCCTGCGGGTAGAGGTCCTCGGAGAGAAGGGCGGGCGGCTCGGTCTTTGTTGCGGTGCTGATATCCTCAGCACATGCAAAACCGGCAAAAAGCAGGACAAGGAATACCGACTTTCGGAGTTGCGACAACCGCAGTATGAAGTCCAATTCAGTTTTCATTTAACAGCAAAAACGTGAGTTCAGGGAACAGTACCAAAGATGTCACTAACCGATACGGCGTATTCAGCCGCCTACAGTCCTAATTATAGGCAACATTCTTGCCCCGACCGATATGAAATAAGGTTTCAGCAGAAAGAAAGTGGAACATCCTTTTGCAAGGTGAGACAAAGTTTCCCGCGCCGTTGCGGGCAACCAGATAAAGGGCATATTTCAGTCTACCACTTTTGCGCACCAAAATCCATGCCGGTACGGTGATTGAATTCCGCGCGATTATAGGGTATCATTATATTATGGCAAGCATTTCACAAGTTAAGCCGACTCTGGGGCCGGAGATTTCCGTGCACCATTTGAGCGAACAGCTGAAAAACGGGAAAGTCATTGCACTGGACGTACGGGAAGAGGACGAGTTCCGCTACGAAAATATTCCGGGCACTTCCAATGTCCCGCTTGTCCGGCTGAATGCAGAATCCGCCAAATATTCCAAAGACGCGGACATTTTTGTCTTGTGCCAAACCGGTATCCGCACACCCCTTGCCGTCAACCAACTGCGTGAATCAGGGTTTAAACAAGTCCATGCTGTGCAGGGCGGGATAGAAGCATGGAAATCCGCACGTTATCCCCTCACACGGGGCAGCGGACCGATACCTATAATGAGACAAGTGCAGATTATCGCAGGCGCCATGGCGCTTATCGGCGGACTGTTTGTCAGTTTGCGATGGGTGGCGATATTTGTCGGCGCTGGACTGATTTTTGCAGGAGTGAGCGGCACGTGCACTATGGCGCTGATTCTTGCCCGTATGCCGTGGAACAAGCGGACATCCGATTCTGCAACGGACAGTAAAAACTGCGGAAACTGCAGTTAAGTTCTTTTGTTGAACCTGGCCAGGAGCAACGACGCCCCCCAGCCGGCAATCATGCAGATAAGCGGAATCATGGCTTCGCGGTACCGGACCGGCGGACTTGATACGCTCGGATAACTGGAAGAAAGTCCCAGATAAAGCGCAACCGTTGCTGCAGCCAAAGCCCACTCCACAACCCTCAACTCCCGTTTGAAAATCAATTTCACCGCCGCGGCAAGCCCGATGATGCCGCAGGAATATATCACCAGCATGTGAAGAATCACCAACGGCAGACACGCCATACTTTGCCCCAGAGTGTGTGTCAGCTTGCCAAAATTTGCCGGATTCAGCAGTTTCCACGGTTTCTTGACCAGTTCCAGATCCATCATCTCAGTAGGCTGTTGACCGGTGATGAGCCCCATGTGCGTTCTGCCGAAACCATGGAAGAGCCGCATAAAGCTGATGACAAATTGCCCTGCGAATATCCCCGGATACTGATGCATGATTTCCGACATTCTGCGTTCCGCAACGCGGTTCTTTTCAATCATTTCCAGCGGAGTCATTACCACCACACCGTCTTTGCGCATACCTTCGTAAAATTTCAGATGAGCGCCGACGTCCGGCGGCGTGCCTGCCAGATTCGCCTCGATGTTCGCCACCACTTCCGTTGAGTAAATCCCGTTCAGCGCGAAAAATGTCTGGCCGGTCAAAGCATGTATCTG
>CAYHWZ010000294.1:0-3370 GCA_964359975.1 uncultured Elusimicrobia bacterium
TATGCAAGCCGTGTGACATCAGTGTGACATCCGCGTAAAAAGTGGATGAACCCACCTTTTAAAACTTCACCGAGACGTCAAACTGCGCGCGGTTGATGTGGTCCATGCCCGGCGCAAGGTCCGTGCGGAGCACTTCGGTTACAAACACCTTGGCCTTTAGCTGCACATAATCCCTGGGACTGTATGCGAACCAGAAAATATGACCCTTGCGGTTGGTGCCGCCGTCACCGAAATCCGAGTCCGCAATGTCCGCCAGCGTGGCGTTAGTTTCCAGATGTTTGTAGAAATAGGCGGCTTCCCATGATTTTGCCGCGCTCGCTTTACCGACGATGAGTCCTATCTGGTACCCGACTTTCTCCGTGCCGCTGGAGCCGATCACGCGCCTTGAGTCAACAAAGTCCTGACCATTTTCCGCGAGGTTGTTCACATAGTCCGCCTGCAAACTGACGGGGATATTGTAAACCCTTGTCTTTACCTCGGTATTCAGGTGCAGCATGGTAAAAAATGCAGTCACCGTCGAGACCGAGCTGCCGGGGAAGCGTGTGTTGCCTTCCTGTGTCGCGTTTTGACTGAATGTCCCCACACGTTCATTGTCCAAATCATAAAGCGCCATGCCAAAATCCCACTTGGTCTGCTCGCCCCATTTGGTTTTGGCGCCGAGCTGGTAACCAAACATCCACTGGTCGCGGTTGTCGCCGGAATCTTCGTCCAGCACAATCTGCGCGAAATTGCCGAACACGGACAGCGGTTCAATGATGCGGTATTCAAGTTGTTGGGCAAAACCGTCCGGATTGTAGTCATCGTCAAACACTAGGTCTGACGAATAAAGACGCCAGAACGGGTTGGCCATGCGACCGCCGTTGAACGAGACCCATTCCCACGGTTTCCACTGGATGTACGCCTGGTCAATCCACAGACCCGGCTGAGATGACAAATTGTCCAGACTCTGGTTGGTGGAAACCTGCTCGCCCGTGCCGGACGCCATGCGGAATCCCACCTTGATATTGTCAAATTCCGGCTGAATACCGAGACGGAACCGGAACCGCTGTCTCGACCGGTCAAGTTGACGGGGGGAAGACTTCCAGAAGTTTTCCTGTCGTATCCGCATATCTCCGCCGATTTTCAGGTTCTTTATCGCTTTGCTGAGCGAAATCAGCGCTGACGTCTCGTCTGCAAACGCAGTTGTCCCCGCAATCGCCGCGCTGCATATTGCAAGTATAATTGCCCTGACTATTCCAATTTTCATCTTTGTACCTCCAATAATATAGTCCAGCCGCGATAGTATAGAACAGTCCGCGCGCGCAAACCATAACGGCTGGGTAAAATGTGAATATCGGAACGGTGACAGATTGATGCTGTGCTGAAATGCTATTCCCCGACGGTGATATGACAGCGGCGTGACAACTTCAAACGAAAACCCCTTCCACATCTCCCGAAAAAAAGAGATATGAAAGGGGCGCTTCTACAAACAGAAAATACTGCGGTTAGATTACCAGCGGCTGCCTGAACCTCCTCTACCACCGCCGTCTCTGCGCCCGCCGCCTCCTCCGCCTCCGCCTCTTCCGCCCTGTCCTCCGCCAAATCCGCCTCCACCCTTGCCCGGACCCCTGTCTTCCATCGGGCGTGCTTCATTGACGGTTATTTTGCGCGTGCCGATCTGCGTCCCGTTGAGTTTGGTGATAGCGGCCTGAGCGTCCGGCTCATTCACCATCTCCACAAAGCCAAACCCTTTGGACTGTCCGCTGAACTTGTCTTTGATCAACTTCGTGCTGGCTACTTCGCCGCAAGCCGCAAACATCTGCTGAAGCTGTTCTTCAGTGGTGTCAAACGGCAGGCTTCCTACATACAGTCTCTTACCCATAATACGTCCTCCAGTCCCGGTCGTCTGTCTGTCTGAGACAGTGCCGGCTACCTATAAAGTGCCATTCTAACGGCAGGATGTCAAGGCAAGAGCGTGCATTTCATCCGGGCAAGTTGCGTCCGCGCGGGGGAATGTTATAGAATGTAATGCCTCCCATGGAAGAAAAAAAAGTGGACAGCGAACCCCTTACTGACAAACTCAGTAAACAGTTCCGGCAAATCGAGCGTCTGAGGATACTCGGTCAGCTGGCTGCGTCTGTGGCGCACGATTTGAAAAATGTCGTCGGGATAGTGGCGTTCACCGCGGAAACTCTGTCCGACAAAATCAATTTGCCCGAAGAAGCGCGCGAATATGTGGACGTCATCCACCGCAACTCTGAAGAAGCCCTGCGCATCGTGCGCGAACTGCTCGATTTCACCAAAACCCGCGAAACCGCCCTCGTGCCCGGTTCAGTCAACGACGTGTTGGAAAGCAGTCTGAAACTTGTAAAAGCCAAGTGCGTGAAACATAAAATCACCCTGGAGTCACGTCTGTCCCCGCGCCTTCCGCCCGTAATGGCCGCGCCGTTTGAACTGAAAAGCGCGTTCCTGAATTTGTTCCTGAACGCAGTCGAGGCCATGCCCGACGGCGGACGTCTGCGCGTGGAAAGCCAGGCGGACGAATCCGCCAAACGCGTGGAAGTGTTCATCACTGACACCGGAGTGGGACTTTCCGACGACGATTTGAAAAACATCGGACAGCCGTTCTTTACCACCAAACCTGAAGGGTCCGGACTCGGTTTCTACATCACCAAACAAATCCTCGACCAGCACAAAGCCGTTATTTCATTTGGCAAGAACACGAACGGGACCGGCGTCACAGTCCGCATCTCCTTTCCCCAAATTCCCTGATGCCCATGACCATCCTCATCATTGACGATGAACCGGATTACCGGTTCACGCTGGCCAGTTTTTTTAAGCTGGAAGGATACAAGACACTGGAAGCCGCCGACGGTAAAAGCGCCATCGCCATTTTGGAAAAGGAACTGCCGGCGCTCATACTCCTCGATCAGATGCTCCCGGACATGCACGGCACCGAAGTGCTCCAGCAAATCCGCAATATGGAGCTGACTGTCCCTGTGGTGATGATTACCGGACACGGCGACATCAAGACCGCGGTGGAATCCGTCAAACTCGGCGCCGTGGATTATCTGGCCAAACCGTTCACCAACGACGAGATCCGTCTGGTTGTGCACAAAGCCATCCGCTCGCACAAACTTTTGCAGGAAACCGAAGCGCTCCGCGAACAGATAAAAGTCACCGCGCATCCCGTTCAGATTGTCTGCGAAAGCGCAGCCATGAAAGCAGTCCTCAGCCAGTCCCAGCAGATAGCGCCCACGGATTTGACCGTTATTTTGCAGGGCGAGTCCGGCACAGGCAAAGAAGTGACAGCGCGGGGCATCCATTCCATGAGCGCGCGCGCCGACCATCCGTTCGTGGCCGTGGATTGCGGTTCGATTCCTGAGACACT
>CAYHWZ010000295.1:0-3365 GCA_964359975.1 uncultured Elusimicrobia bacterium
GAGCGGGACGAGAAGGATGAAAGAGAGCAAAAATCCTGCGAGCGAAACTGTTTTAACCGCGAGTGTGGGCATGGGATGTGACCTCCGTTTGTTCGAGTGTGGCAAAACGCATCATGGTCTCTATGGAAAATTGTTCACGGGAAAGTTCCTTTACTATTTGTCCGTTCCTGAATATAAAAGCGCGGTCGCAGAGCGACTGGATTTCCTCGATTTCCGACGATATCACAAGCACGGCAGTTCCGCCGGTGGCTGCGCTCCGCACAATGCGGTGGATTTCCTGTTTGGCGGAGATGTCAACTCCTTTGGTCGGCTCGTCGAGAATCAGCGCTTTGGGGGAATTGGAGAGCCAGCGGACAAGCGCGACTTTTTGCTGGTTTCCCCCGCTTAGCTGGACGACAAGCTGTTCGGGTCCGGCGCATTTGATGGACAGGTCGCGTGTCATTTTTTCGCAGAGCGTTGTTTCTTCTGCGCGGCGGACGAAACCGGCAGCGGACAATTTTTCGACAAAGGGGAGGGTCATGTTGTGGTCAATACGCATCTGCAAAATGAGGCCTTGCTGTTTGCGGTCTTCGGGCAGGAACCCGATACCGTTTTGTATGGATGCGCGCGGTGAATCGGAGGGGAGCTTTTTGCCGTGCATGAGGACTTCACCGCTGTCATAGGAATCTATTCCGAAAATTGCCCGGACAGTTTCGGTGCGGCCTGCGCCGACCAATCCAAAAAATCCAGTGATTTCACCGGCGCGGAGACCGAATGACACGTTTTGAAATTTCCTCCGGGAACTGATTTTGTTCACAGTAAGAACTTCGGTTCCGGGCTGAGATTTTGCAGACAGATTTTCCGCGGAGATGGGTTTACCTGCGCTCATCATCCGGACGAGCGTGTCGGGAGCGGTTTCCTTCAGACGCACGTTGCCTGTGAGTTTACCGTCGGTGAGCACTGTGGCTGAACCGGCAATACTGTAGATTTCCTTGATTTTGTGCGAGACAAAAAGAATGGCCATTTGCGGACTGAGCAGGGAGTGCAGCACCTTGAACAGAAACTCGACTTCATTATCGGACAGACTGGAAGTCGGTTCATCCAGGGCGAGAATGCGGGGATGGTAGGCGATACTGCGCGCGATTTGCACCAGTTGTTTCTGGGCGGTGGACAATGTTTTGACAATGGTGCGCGGCGAAAACCGGCACTGGAGCAGGTTGAGCAGTTCGGAGGCGCGTTCATCCAATTCTTTGAACCGCAGGAATCCCCCTTTTCCGGAAATGCCGGCGTGACCGAGAAAGATATTTTCCGTGACGCTGAGCTCTTCGCAGAGCAGGATTTCCTGCGGGACCAGACCGATACCGAGACGGTGCGCATGAGCAGGTGAAGAGACGCGAATTTCCCTGCCGTCAAGCATGAGCGTGCCGGAATCCGGCTGTATTACGCCGGAGATGATTTTCAGAAGAGTGGATTTACCCGCGCCGTTGGCTCCGACGAGCGCGTGAACTTCCCCCGGCTCCACGCTGATACCTGCGCGGTCCAGCGCCACAATGCCGCTGAACCGTTTGGATATTTCTTTTGCTTCGAGAAGCGGCATTTGCTGCGCGCTTATTGGAACCGCTCTTTCCAGGACTTTTTGTATTCAGCGATATTTTCTTTGGTCACGAGTTCCACCGGCGCCTCGATGAAATTGTTGGAGTCTGCGGTGACAGGTTTGTTGTCAATAATCGCTTTCAGAATGTTGACACTTTCGTAACCCCATCCCCAGATATTCTGCGCGACCAATGCCTGACATTGACCGTTATCAATGTACGGCCACTCGGCTTCGAGCGCATCGAATGCCACCACTTTGGTTTTTGACGGGTCAATGGCTTTCAGCCCGTCGGAAGCGAAAAGCGGCCATCCTCCGACCATGAGCCATCCGTTGAGAGTGCGGTCCTTGTTCATGTGCGATTCAATCATGCGAATAGCTTCTGCGGCGTCGTCGTTGCAATAATAGGTGCGCTCGATTTTGATGCCGGGATTATTTTTTGCAAGATAACTCTTCGCGCCCTTGATACGGTTCTCCAGATTGAAAGCGCCCTGGTATCCGGAGAGAATGCAGATTCTCCCCTTTCCATTAATGAGACGGGCCATTTCGCGGCCGAGCAGTTCGCCGCTTTTCTGGTCGTGAGTTCCGTAGAAATATTTCCGTTTACTTTTCGGCGAATCCGAATCGAAAGTCATAATCGGAATACCGCGGTCAACTGCCTGATTGATAGCTCCGGCGAGCGCGTTGGGTTCGTTGCAGGAGACTGAGATACCGTCGACACGTTCGGAGACCAGAGCTTCGATGATGGAGGCCTGTTTGGCCGGGTCGGCCTCTTCCGGACCGCGCCAGACGATTTCAATACCGCCCAGTTCTTTAGCGCGTTTTTCAGCGGCGATTTTGGCATAATTAAAAACAGGGTTGTCGCGCATTTTGGGAACAATGGCGAACCGCAACTTTTTCTGCGGTTTTTTACAGCCGCTCACCAATCCGAATACCGACACCGCTACTATGAACAACGACAGCCATTTTTTCATGTAACCTCCTTAACTTTTTCTAAACAAAGATTTGCCGCGCAGATGGTCCAGTGCGACTGCAATCACGATGGTCAGCCCGTAGACTATCTGCACGTATTCTTCTTTTACGTCGTAAAGTATGAGACCTTCTTTCAAAAATTGCAGGATGCACGCGCCGAGTATGGCCCCGATAGCTGTGCCTTGGCCGCCGGAAAAACTCGCGCCGCCAACGACACATGCGGCAATGATCTGCAATTCGTATCCCTTGCCAGTGGAAGTAGCCGCGTAACCGTATCGCAGCGCATAAGCAGTGCCGGCCAACCCGCTGAAAAGTCCGGCAAAAGTGTAGATACCGATCTTAATCCACGGCACATTCAGACCGCTGAACCGTGAACATTCTTCATTTGAACCGAGCGCGTAAACATAGCGTCCCCAGACGGTGCGGGACAAAATAATTGCAGCCGCCACGCAGAGCACAAGCATGAAAATAAATGAATGGTCGCCGAGCATTTGCAGGGGAATGCTCACACTGGCCGGATCCTCTTTCCACAGAATACTTATATTCAGCCCTTGCGTGAACATATAAGAAAGACCGGCGGCGATACTCATCATGCCGAGCGTGGCGATGAACGGCGGCAGACCCGCGTATCCGATAAGAGCGCCGTTGACAAAACCCGCTAGTCCTCCGACGGAAATGGCACCTGCGAGACAAAGCGGCGCAGACCATTTCTGCAGTGTGTACAGCGCGGCAAAAGTGACTGCGGACAGTCCCATGACCGAACCTGCCGACAGATCCACACCGCCTGAAACAATCACCATGACTGCGCCGATGGCCGCAATAC
>CAYHWZ010000296.1:0-3326 GCA_964359975.1 uncultured Elusimicrobia bacterium
CCTGCGGCCACATAACCTGATGTAAAAGTAGGCAGCCCCGGATCCGCAATCCCCGTGGCATAGGCAACGCTCTTAAATTCATTATCGGTGAACAGGATAATCCTGACTGCTCCCGTCGGAGCCGTGTTTCCTGCATAAATAATATTTCCGGTGATAGACCCAGAGTTCTTGCTGGTATCGCCGGCTCCAGCCACAGCAAGCGTCATATTGACACCTGACCTGGATTTCGCCGTCAGCACATTCAGCGTTAACGAATTGGACGAACCGAACGCTTCGCCGAAATCATTCATATTGTTATAGTTCTTGTCGAGGAACGCCTCCACATTAAACGTACCGCCTGAAGACAGATTGGCCGAATAATTGTAGGTGAACGTAGGGTTCGCCGTGTACTGGAAGAATTTGGTCAGATTAGTCCCCACTTCTTTCACCTGAATCACCAGACGGTCCGTACCGCCCACAGAACCGGTGTAACTGATAGAGCCCGACAACGTCACCGCGTCATACACTTCAAAGTTCCGTGTATACTGCGTCCCGCCGGAAATCGTCACCGGAGCGATTTCACCGAAGGGTTCGTCCGGATCGCGGTACCCGTTCGCATTCACGTCTTTGAACACTTTCACAAAATAAGTCCCGTCCGTAAGACTTGCAAATTCGTACGCGCCGGTAGTCGGCGACGCAGTGGAGAACTGCACCGCAGGCGCATTCATATCAGAACCGTTGTGCAGAGTAATTCTCAAAGCGCCGCTTTGCACGCCGTTATAGGAAACTGTTCCTGAAATCTTGCCGCTGTATCCGCCCACCACATTCATCGCAAGTTCAAACGCGCCGTAAGCATTCTGACCGTATGAAGTGGCAAGGATATGATAAATACCCGTAGTCGGCAGATTGAAATTATTGATTCTGGAATTATAGTTTCCGCCGCTGTCATCGTCGGTTGTAACAATTCCCGCATTCGGGCCGATGAGAATAAGATAAGTGTCCCAGTTCTGATAGGGCTGAGCCACAATAACATCACTGTCTGCAAACGCTGTCATGGAAATGGATACCTGCTGATTCTGCACACCGCTGAAAGTGAAATATTTGCCCAGATAATTCGGCCCGCGTTCCAGCGCAAAAGATTGAGTGGACTGATTGGTCAGATTGTCTTTCAGGGTCACACCCGGAGTGATTGGACGGCGGTCGGCAATCGTGACAACACGACCGCTCACCTGCTGCGCGCCAGTCAGATAAATCGGGAACGGGTCTGCAAAAGAGCCATCCGCGCCGGCAGGTTCGCCGGTAGTCTGCCATACATTGAACGGCCCCATCGAATCCCTGTACCCGCGCAGATAATAAGTTCCGTCCTGCACACTGCCAAAAGTGAATCCATTGCCGGCCACATTAGTGGACACTTCCGCCACCGCAGTCGCCGACGAATCCTTCGTGTTCATCAACTGAATCTTGAACAATCCGGCGGAAACAGACCCTTTATAATCTATGGAACCCGAAATCGCTCCGCTGGTGGCCACATTGGTCTGATAGGTGCCGCTGAAAACACTCTTATTCTTGCCCCAGTCCACAGTCCTCACGCGGAACGAATTGATTCCGGAGAATGCCGCAATGGTGAACGGCTGCTGAACCGGAGTATTCGTATCGCTCACCAGCACATACCCGCCGCCCGCAGTTGAACGTTCCACCTCGTAGCCCCATGCATCTATCAAAGTAGTTCCATCCGCATTGTACACGGCAGGGGCCCAGTTCAGAGTGATCTGATTATTAGCAAAGCTTCCGCCGAGATTGAACGGCGCGCCCGGCGAACTCACATCCACACTTAAAGTCACATTTTTCCCGGTCATGACACCGGTCACATTGATAAGCGCCGGAGTGGTTCCGCCGAAATTATTGTAATCCTCGCCATTTTCCAAATTACTAGTCGCGGCCTTTGCGCCTGAAGCATCCACATCCACAAATGCACGCACATACCAAGTGCTGCCAAGCGTCAAATCGCCAAAATAGTAGTTCTGACTTGGTACATTCGGCAGATTATATGAAAACACATTCGACACAAACACCTGGTCGGATGCCCGCTGAACAACTATACGGCCGGGCTGTTTGCCGGCATAACTGATCGTACCCTCGATGGAACCAACCCCGCCGCCCGCAGCCGTTGTTGTGGCTGAATTGATGCTGCTGTGCGCGGAATACAGCCCGTTCGCATTCTTTGCCCGCACATGATAATAGTAGGTTGTCTGCGGAACAAGACCAGAATCCAGAATACTTGTGACCAATGTAGAAGTGACCAGCGCAAATCCAGTCGGCGATCCTGCCGCGCGATACAATTCAAACACCGTACTTGTCGAAGTAGTCCCGGTCTGATTGCCGTTCGCAGACCAGGATACGGAAGCGGAACTGGCAAAAACAGAAGACATCGACGGAGTGCCCGGCGCAATGGCCAGCGTGTATATAGTTGTGGAAGTCGCCACACTGCTCTCACCATTTGCGTTGAAGGCAGCCACACTCCGGATCTGACCGGCTGTGTTCCCCGACCCAAGATTACTCTCGATATAGCTGGCCGAATTCTGCCCAAGAGTCACAAGCGTGGCGCCTGCGCCGGATTTCAAAACATATCCCGTCTCGCCGCTCACGTCCAACCAAGTCCATTGAACCTGATAAGAACTGATCGCCACACCGTTGAAATTGCCCGGCGTCGGCGGAGCAACAGCCCCTGCAATCACAATATCAACCGGACTCAGCATGGCCCCTTCCACCACGGCAAACGTGATAGTCGAACCAAAATCTTCAAACGAATCCTGAATCTTGTCGTAGTTCGTATCGCGGAACGCACGGATATAATAAGTCACGCCGTCAGTCAGAGAACCGAAAGTGTACGTACCGGTGTTGGACAGGATCAAATCCCTGTGCGCGAAGTTTCTGCTGTCCGAGAATCCGCCCGCCGCAGTCACAGTGTCCCGAGCAATCCACATGACTACCTGCCCCGTCTGCGTGCTGGTCTGCGTCACAGTGCCGCTCACAGCTCCGCGGTCCATAATCACTATATCCGCGCCTGCAACAGAAGTGGAATTCGCAGAAATGAACAGACTCGCGGAAACAATATTACCCTGCGAAGTCTGATAAGGAGACCCTGCGGAATTATGCTCATTCCAAACCAGCCCTGTGTAAGGCGGAGACGGGAAACTGACCCTGCTGAAAATTGGATTGGTCCCGGATGAGAAACTCACCGGTTCAGTCGATTCAATAACCCCGTTTGAATTCAAGTCAATGAACGCTCTGAAATATAAAGTGTTGCCCGCGCTCAAATTATCAATGGCCCAATCCTGCCCAGCCAG
>CAYHWZ010000297.1:0-3311 GCA_964359975.1 uncultured Elusimicrobia bacterium
CTATCGCGCAGGAAATGCTGGGAGACATTGACAAAGACACCGTAGATTTCACCCCCAACTACGACGGTTCTTTGCAGGAACCCACCGTTCTCCCGGCCAAACTGCCTAACCTTCTGGTGAACGGTTCGTCCGGCATTGCCGTCGGTATGGCCACCAACATTCCTCCCCACAATTTGAGCGAAGTTTGCGATGCGATTACCGCTTATATCGAGAACAACGAGATAGAAACTGCCGAAATTTTAAAAATCATGAAAGGTCCGGATTTCCCCACCGCAGGCATCATTATGGGCAAGACCGGCATCAAGGACTATTTTGAGACGGGACGCGGCTCCATCCGCATCCGCGCAAGAACCGAAATTGAAGAAATCCGCGGCAACCGTCAGGCCATCATCATCACTGAATTGCCCTATCAGGTCAACAAGGCAGTGCTTCAGGAAACTATAGCCGACCTGGTGCGCGACAAGAAAATTGCGGACATTTCCGACATCCGCGACGAGTCGTCAAGAGAAGGTATCCGCGTCGTCATCGAAGTCAAACGCGACGGAAACGCCAAAGTCGTGGAAAACCAGCTTTTCAAACATACCCAACTGGAAGTTTCGTTCGGCATCATCATGCTGGCGATTGTGGACGGACGGCCCAAGATTCTGCCCATACGCGAAGTCCTGCGTCAGTACGTGGAGCACCGCAAAATCGTCATTGTGCGGCGCACAAAGTTCGAGCTGAAAAAAGCCGAAGACCGCGCGCACATTCTCGAAGGTCTCAAAATCGCGCTCGACAACCTGAACAAAATCGTCAAAATCATCCGCGATTCCAAAGACGTGGACGTTGCCCGCGAAAAGCTGATGGAAGAGTTCGGATTGTCCAAAATCCAGGCCCAGGCCATCCTCGACATGCGGCTTCACCAGCTCACAGGCCTTGAACGCAAGAAAATCGAGGACGAATACCTTGAACTGATCAAGACCATTGCGCGACTCAAGGGAATTCTCGCCGACCCCAAGAAAGTGCTGGCCATCATCCAGGCGGATTTGATAGAAATCAAGGAAAAATACGGCGAAGACCGCAAGACCAAGATAACGGCGCAGACCGGCGAATTTTCCGTCGAGGATTTGATCGCGGAAGAAGACGTGGTGGTCACGCTTTCGCATGCAGGATACGTCAAACGCATGGCTCTGGACCTCTACCGCTCGCAAAGGCGCGGAGGCAAGGGCGTCAGCGGCATGACCGTGCGCGAAGACGATTTTATGGAGCAGATATTTGTCACCAACACGCACTCTTATCTCCTGCTATTCACCAACCGCGGACGTCTGTACTGTATCCGCGTTTACGAAATACCGGACGCCAGCCGCACCGGGCGCGGTAAAGCCGTGGTCAATTTTGTCCAGCTTATGGCAGAGGAAAAGATCACTTCCGCCATCTCAATAGATACTTTTGAAGAAGAAAAGGGCAAGGAAACTTTCCTGCTGATGGGCACGCGTAACGGTACTGTTAAACGCACTCCGCTTTCGGAATATTCCAATATTCGCACTTCGGGTATCATTGCCATCACTCTGGACGAAGGAAACGTGTTGGTGGACGTGCGCAGCACCGAGGGTAAACAGCAGGTCATCATGGGCACAAAAGACGGTAAGGCCATCCGGTTCGACGAATCCGAAATCCGCGTGGTAGGACGGTCGGGCAAAGGCGTGCGCGGCATCAAGCTGGACAAGACCGACCAGGTCATTGGTATGGAAGTCGCCCCGCCCAACTCCAAAGCTTCGCTCCTCACTGTCTGCGAAAACGGGCACGGCAAACGCACTGATTTGTCCGAGTACCGCGACCAGTCGCGCGGCGGTAAAGGCGTCATCACCATCAAGACTTCCGACCGGAACGGTTCTGTTGTCGGTATCAAACTGGTGACCAATGACAACGATGTTATGCTCATGACTGCCAAGGGTATGACTGTGCGGCTTCCGTGCAAAGATATCCGCGTAATCAGCCGTAATACGCAGGGCGTACGGCTCGTGCGGCTGGAAGAAACTGACAAGATCGCCGTAGTGGCGCCCCTCGTGACCGAGGAAGAATCTCCGAAGGAAATGATTTAACCTTTTCCACAGCGCGGTCAAAACTGAATTTGCCCCTTTGTGTTCCCTTTTTTCAGGCGGGAAAGAAAAGGGGTTGATTTTTTAGTATCAACTTTTTATGAGTTCCAGAGAAATCCGGCTGTTCTGCCTCATCCATATCCTGCTTGTGGCGCTGTTCCCTCAAATCCTCGGTTTCCTTCGGGGAGTGCCGCTTTCCCACGATTTTTTCTTTCTCTATAATCCGGGCAATTCCTGGTTCACGGAAATGCTGCTAAAAGGACAGATGCCTCTGTGGAATCCGTACCTGAACTGCGGCGTACCGGGCATTGCGAACCTGCGCGAAGGCCTGTTTTACCCCGCGACACTGATTTTCCGGTTCTTTGAAACTTCGTTCGCGTATCAGATTATTCTGGTCCTGCACTACTTTCTGGCAGGACTTTGCGGATACCTGCTGGCGCGGTCGGTTGGATTGGGGCGCACGGGCGGACTGCTTTTCTCGACGGTGTGGTCGTTCAACGGGTTTCTGTTCCTGCATAGCGCGTACTATACAAACTTTATAGGCGCGTCGCTGGTTCCGCTGGTCTTTATTTTTCTGACCGCGCGGTCGTTGGGTATAGTCAGCCGGGCTCTGCTTGCAGGCACTGCTATCTCGTTCCAGTTCCTTTCCGGTCATCCGTTTTTTGCGTACGGCACCATTATTCTCGGCGGTGCTTATAGCATTTGGCGTGCGCCGCGGAAACCTTTTCCACCCGGATATTTGGCGGGATTGGCATTTCAATGGTCTGTGACTCTTGTCTGGTTTGCCGCAATCGCCGCAGTGCAGATCCTGCCATTTTACGAAACGTCCAAAATCTCCTCGCGGTCCGGAGGTCTTGCGTTTGAAAGAGCGACGATGTTTTCGGAAACGCCGGCACAGCTTGCCAGATTTATTTTTGTGCCGGTATGGAACTGGTTCAACGGCGATGTGACCGGTGACCCGACAATCGTGGGATTCTATACCGGAGTCATTGCGCTGTTTCTGTCTCTTGTTTATCTTTTCCGACGGAGAAATGGAGTGAAATGGTTCTGGCTGTCATCGTTTGCGGCTGTTCTTGTGCTGTCGCTCGGTTCCTCGCTGCCCGGATACCGATACATTCTGGAATGGATGCCCGGCTTGAAATATATGCGCTTCCCCGGACAATGGCTTTTTCTGGCGGCGTTCATACTGGGGCTGGCCGCGTCCGCGGGTTTGGAAACTCTGCACAATTCCCG
>CAYHWZ010000298.1:0-3311 GCA_964359975.1 uncultured Elusimicrobia bacterium
AGAGACAAGGTGCTCATTTACCGGGGGGAAACCTCGTTCAGCAGTGTCACAGTTTTTAATGTTACTGACTACATCAATTCCGCCGACCCGTCCAAAGACGTCCAGCTCAAACCCGGCGATATCGTCGAGGTGACCAAAGCGAACGTGTACGTGTACATCATCGGCGGCGTAAAAAATCCCGGACGGTACAATTTTCAGGAAGGAATGAAACTGGTGCAGGCCGCATACATGGCCGGCGGTTTCAAGGAAAAATCGCCGGACGAGTTTCGGCTCGTCCGTGGACAGGAAGGAGACAGAATCGTGAGAAACATTGACGCGCGCGAACTGATGCGCAAACTGCCCGCAGGCGACATCGCCCTCGAAGCGGGAGACGTGGTTTTTGTGCCGTACAAGGAACAGACAAAGAGCGGCTCGTTCACGCGGGGAGCATTGCCCTGGGTGGCGTTCTTCACCAGTATCGGACTCGTATTGGCCTTGCTGATATGAAAATGTTCGCGCGGATATTCGTACCCCTGCTTGTTTCGATATTGGCGATTTTTCTGGCCACGCGGAATATTGACTGGAAAGAACTCGGACATATTCTTTCCGGCGCAAAAGCCATGCCCATCGTCTGGGGAGCGCTCATTTCGCTTTTCTCGTTCTATGTGCGCGGTTACCGCTGGAAAGTCCTGCTCAAACCCTTTCAGGAAGTAAAGACCACTGTGCTCATCCGCTGGCAGATCGGCGGTCTGCTCGTGAACAATCTCCTGCCCCTGCGTCTGGGAGAAGTGGCCCGCGCCTACTGGGCCGGACACAAAAGTTCCATTTCCAAAACATCGGTCTTTGCCACCATTGTCGTCGAAAGAGTGCTCGACGTGGTATCAATTGCGCTGGCCGCAGTGCTCTTTCTTTCACTGCTCGGTCTGAACAGAGGCGAAACCGAGGGCCGTCTTAAAATCGCGATGATAGCGCTGGGACTGATAGCCGCGCTGGCCGTTGTCGCCGTACTCTACTGGAAAAATGCGGACAAGGAAAAACTGAAAACAAAATTGGCCGGCATTCTCCCGCACAAAATCCTCGACCTCCTGCACAAGTTCGCATCGGGTCTCGTGATTTTCAAGGACAAGCGCGGACTGGCTGAAATCATCATCCTTTCGCCTTTCATCTGGGCGGTAGACATCCTCGTGCTTTCAGTGATATCGCGTTCGCTGGAGCTGAACCTCACCTTTCTGCAGGCCGGACTCACCGTCGTAGGACTGATACTCGGTGTCATGGTCCCGGCCGCGCCCGGAGCAGCAGGCACATACGAAGCCGGCGGCGTGGCAGCGCTCACGCTCATGGGATTTGACAAGACCCGCGCGCTCTCGTTCGTCCTGCTCCTGCACGCGTTCCAGTACGTTTTTATTTTGTTGCTCGGCATTCCGTGCCTCGCGCTCGAAGGGTTCAACCCGAAAAAAATGCTGGCGGAAATGAAAGAGGACAAAGACTGATCCATGTACCTCCAATACTGGCGTCTGAAAGAAAAACCGTTCGAGAATACCCCGGACCCCAAGTTTCTCTATCACTCTCCCCAGCATGAAGAAGGTCTTTCCCGTCTGATTTATGTGGTGCGCGAAGGTAAAGGAGCCGGCATGCTCACCGGAATCTACGGATGCGGCAAAACTCTGCTCGGGCACGCGCTGGCAAGCGAACTGGAAAAAGACGTTTACCGTGTGGCGTTCCTCACCAATCCCCGGCTCGACGATATCGAGATGCTGCGCATTATTGTCTATCTCCTCGGCGCCAGCGAAGTGCCCACACGCAAAGCCGACCTGCTCATGGCGCTCGGCCAGATTTTCGACGCCAATATGCGCGACGGCAAAAAGACCGTCATTGTCGTGGACGAAGCGCACGCCATCGAGCAGGCGTCCATCTTTGAAGAAATCCGGCTCCTGCTCAATTTTCAGTCGCACTCCCAGTTTCTGCTCACACTCCTCATCCTCGGACAACCGGAACTGAAGAACAAAGTGGAAGCCAACAAACAGCTGAACCAGCGGATTGCCATGCGTTACCATCTGCAGGGACTCACCATGGACGAGACCGCTCACTACGTGCATCACCGCCTGCTTATCGCCGGCACCAAAGCTCCGCTTTTCGACGAGGAATCGCTGGTTCTCATCCACGAGCGGAGCGGAGGCATCCCACGCCGCATCAACCAGATATGCGATATCAGTCTCCTGAACGGTATGACGCACCAGTCTCAGATAGTGAACGCCGACATGGTCCGCGAAGCCATCACCAGTCTTGAAGGTTAACCAATAAGAAAGGAACTGAACAAAATGAAAAAACATCTGCTGTTAATGACAATCCTGTGCATCACGGGCCAAAATATTTTTGCGCGCGTGTCCGTGCTTAACCCCATGATTTTCCAGGACAGAGCACCCACAGCGCAGGGTGAACTCGACCAGACTGCGGGAATTCAGTGGGGACTGAGCGGCGTGCCGCCCGCAGCCCAACAGACCGACGCGCATGTACTGGCGTTTCCCTACACAATCAGTTACGGAATACAGGAAAAAATCGAAGTCGGAGCCGGGTGGGGACTTTTGCAGGTGGACCGCAGGAACGCGAGCGCGCAGTTCGGCGTGTCCGACCTCATCGTTGCCGGACGGTACCGCTTTTTCGAAGCTGACCGCGCTAAACGCGCCGCTGGCCTCGACGCGGAATTTGGATTTTCATTTCCCACCGCCAGTTTTGACAAAGGGCTCGGCACCGGCGGACTGGGCTTTCTGTTTAATTGGACACTGGTCCTGCCGCTGGACCCTGCGCGCGCGCACATCAGTCTCGGATACCGTCTCAACACGGAAAACGCGGACGATGTCCAGGTCGGCAACGTGTTGTCGTATTCCGTCGGCATCCTGTACCCGCTCGCGCCCATCAAGAATCAGGACATTACTTTGACCGGCGAAGTGAAAGGATACAACCACACGCGCAACAAACGTAACGGCACAAAAGAAGGCGCCGCGCCCGACGAGCTTTACCTTGCCCCCGGCGCGCGCTGGAAATACAGCCCCAAACTCAATTTCGACAGTTCATTCCTCATCGGACTTACCGGCGAAAGCTACGATTTCGGCATAACACTCGGAGCCGGTTTCTAAAAATAAACGAAAAATGTCTGCGAAGCATAATTTTGCTATTTCAATGCCGTTGGGGCCCCTTCGAGCCGTCTATGAACGGACGGTTTTGGGCTTCAATTTTCCTATGCCGCCATTGTCTGAATCCCGTCCGCCGATTCGGCGGACGGGATGAGTTGGCGGCCTTGCCCAAAGCAGGGAGTGAATGGCTCGTGGGGTGTC
>CAYHWZ010000299.1:0-3281 GCA_964359975.1 uncultured Elusimicrobia bacterium
GCTTGACCGACACCTTGGCGCCGCAGGTCCCGTCCGGAGTCAACACGTTCGCCGCCTCGACTTCCGCTGTCAGAGTGACGTGGAGTACCGTTTCCGATACAGACCTGGCCGGATATAACGTATACCGTTCAACGACCTCCGGCGACATATCGCCGGTAAAAATCAATACATCCCTGGTTTCGCCTTCGGCATCACCATATTTTGACGACACCGCAGTATCGCAAGCCGTGACCTACTATTATTGGCTCGATGCACAGGATGATTCCGTCCCGCTGAATACCAGCACAAAATCTGCACAGGTTTCAGCAAATCTTGTTACGCGTACTTTCCGCGTGGACATGGGCAGCGCCTCTCCCGTCGGAGTTTCATTGACCGGACAACCTCTGCCTTTCACTTCGCTCATTTCAATGACAAAAGAATCCGCCGGCCCGTCAGTCTGGAGCGCAACGACCGGACAGTTGGCTGGCAAAGCCATGCGTTACCGTTATCGCATGACACTGGCCACTTACTCTCTCAACGAAGACAATTTTGACACGGACAGCACGGACAGGGAAATGACACCGACCTATCAAACCAATCAAACTTTCACGGAAGATTGGGAACAGTCAACCAACTCGCCCGCAAATGTCCGCATCTATCCCGAAGACGCTTCCGCCTATATCTACTGGGACAACGTGCCCGCTTCGGAAGATGTCGCCGGGTACAGAATTTATTCAACAACCGGCGGAGTATTTTCACCGATGATACCTTCCGGCCCGTACTATAAAGTGACCGGACTAAATAATGGACAAACCTACTCCTTCGCAGTCCGTTCCGTTGACGGCGGCGAACTGGTTTTGGAAAGCTCAAATTCAAGCACAGTCACAGTCACGCCGGAATCGTCCGTACACGTCATCATAAAGGGCGACCGCCGGACCGAACCGGTTTACGCCGAAGAAAGTTGGGTCACACGGTAGTGGAAATAATGTCATGATATCGAAAAGATGGACGGCGCCGGCCATCGCAGTTTTTTTCGCGGCAGTCACGGATCTTCGCGCGGTTCCGCCCGTCAATCCATCCGAAATAATTGTAGACCGAGACTCGCGTGCACCCGTTTTCCTTGCAAAAGTCAACAACGGCACCGGTTTTTTTGTGAAAGGAGGTCCGGATTATCAAAATCTGGTGTTCCTCGTCACTGCAGAACACGTCGTATATGGCGTGGACGTATCAACCATAGTTTATCTGAAATCAGTCAGCCCTGATCCTTCCAACCCCGGCAGGTATCGTCACCGCTACATTCCGCAGCCTGCGGACAAATGGTATCTTCACCCGGATGACAATGCACAAAATACCGGCACCGAACCAGAAAACACTTATGACATAGCCGTCTCCATCGTAGGCACCATTGACGAATTTGAAAACAAATTCTCCAACAAGGCACTTTCCATCGACCTGCTCCACGACCCTGCCGAGTATTCTGATACATATCCGCTGAACATCATTTCACTTTCAATCCCGCAGATGCAGGAATCCCCGGTGCCGTTTACAGAACCGCGATGGAAAGATGGTTCAGTCCTGTCGTTCAAGTCGAATTACCGCAAGACTGTCCGCGAAGTAAGAGAAATCTGGACCCCTTACAAAATAAACAAAGGCGACAGCGGGAGTCTGGTCTGCATCGGTCCCGACCAACCCAGCCGCTCGGTAATCAACCGTACAATTGGATATGAAGTATCGTCAGTCAGCTCAGCACCGATATGCGGACTGATATCAGGAGTAAAAATCAGAGACTCCGCTCAAGACACTTCATTGAGTAAAGTGCTCGGACTCTTTGTGGTCCCTTCTTCAAGAATCAAACAGACCATAAACCACGCCTTTTACTGCTGGTCCCACGGAACATGATTCGGCATCACCAAAGAAACTGAACTTAACAGACAAAGATAGTCAAAGACTTGCTTTAACCGCCCTCACCAGACTGCTATAATATTAATGTGACACCAGTTTCTGCCCTGATCTTTGATTTAGACGGGACATTGATAGATTCCGCCGAAGACATCGCGTCGTCGCTGAACTTCATGCTGAGTCGCCTGCATTTCAAACCGCTCACCCAGCAGCACGTCCGCACATACATCGGCGACGGTATGCAGACACTCATCGCGCGCGCCACAGGCACCAAAGACCCGGCATTGCTGACTCAGGCCGTAACCATATTTCGTGACCATTACACCGAGCATTGCTGCGAACATGCCCGTCTATATCCCGGAGTTGCGGAAATCTTGCAGCATTTTTCCGGCAGACGCAAAGCAATCGTCACCAACAAGCCGCACGCCATGACACACCGGATTTTGCAGCACCTGAAACTGAACGATTGCGTCGAGTATGTCTGTTCCGCGGAATCCACCGTCAACCGGAAACCGCACCCGGACCCGATTTTGAAAGCATTATCCGAATTGGGAGCCGCACCGGACCATGCCATTGTAATCGGCGACGGAACCACCGATATCCAGGCCGGTAAATCCGCCGGAACCCGTACCTGCGCCGTGACCTACGGTTACCGGAGCAGAAAAGAACTGGAAGATTGCGGACCGGACTTCATCATTGACCGGCCCGACGAACTGAAAAACCTGATTTAAGGAGAAACAAATGGCCCTGACAAACGAACAAGTTCAACGCTATTCCCGCCACCTCATCATGCCCGAAGTGGGCGTGGACGGACAAGAAAAATTGCTCAATGCCAAAATTCTGCTTATCGGCGCAGGCGGACTTGGTTCGCCCCTTGGATTGTATCTTGCTGCCGCGGGCGTAGGCACCCTGGGACTGGTAGATTTTGACGTTGTGGACTTTTCCAACCTGCAGAGACAGATCATCCACCGCACCGAGGACGTAGGCCGTCTGAAAGTGGAGTCCGCCCGCGAAAAAATCGCATCCATCAACCCCGAAGTCAAAGTCAATATTTATACAGAACGTCTCACGCGCGAAAATATCATGGACATACTCAAAGATTATGACCTGGTCGTGGATGGTACGGACAATTTTCCGACCCGCTACCTTGTGAACGATGCCTGCGTGTTCGCCAAAAAGCCGCTCGTGTACGGCAGCATCTTCCGGTTCGATGGACAAGTTTCCGTTTTCAAAACCCCGGACGGACCCTGCTACCGCTGCCTCTATCCGGAACCTCCTCCTCCCGGCCTCGTGCCGTCATGCGCCGAGGGCGGCGTGCTCGGTATATTGCCCGGTATCATCGGAGTGATGCAGGCGACCGAAGCAATCAAGCTGATCTTAGGCAAAGGCGAAACTCTCGTCGG
>CAYHWZ010000300.1:0-3246 GCA_964359975.1 uncultured Elusimicrobia bacterium
ATTGTATACGGAACTCTTACGCTCTGCTCAGCAAGATTGACAGCGAGGAAGAACGACGCGTTGTCCGCACTATTCCCAAACCTACGGAAATCAAAAAATCGCTGGACGAATATGTGGTGGGGCAGGAACGCGCCAAACGTGCGCTCTCGGTCGCGGTCTATTCCCATTTCCGCCGACTGGAAGCGCAGGAAAAGCCCGGTCTGGCTGCGGCCGCAAAACCGGATGTAGCCCTTAAGGGACTGTCCGACGATGTCAATGCCGCGGATCTGCACAATGTTGAACTGCAGAAATCCAATATTCTGCTCATCGGGCCTACGGGCACGGGCAAGACTTTGCTGGCGCAGACTTTGGCGCGTCTTTTGCATGTGCCGTTTGCCATTGCGGACGCCACTACTTTGACCGAAGCCGGGTATGTGTGCGAGGATGTGGAAAATATCATTCTCCGTCTTCTGCAGAATGCGAACTACGACGTAAAACGCGCGGAACGCGGCATTGTTTATATTGACGAAATTGACAAGATTGCGCGCAAGGCGGATGGTCCGAGCATTACGCGGGATGTGTCGGGCGAAGGCGTTCAGCAGGCATTGCTGAAAATTTTGGAGGGCACGGTGGCGTCGGTTCCCCCGCAAGGCGGACGCAAACATCCGCAGCAGGAATATATCCAGGTCAACACCACGCACATACTTTTCATCTGCGGCGGCGCGTTCGGAGGGCTGGACGAGATTGTGCGGAGCAGAATCGGGCGCAAGACGCTTGGTTTCGGCGCGGAACTGAAGAACAAGGACAAGCAGAAGAATTATGATTTGCTGAAGAACCTTCAGCCGGAAGATTTGATCCAGTACGGTCTGATTCCGGAAATGGTGGGACGCCTGCCTGTGACCGCTGTGCTGAACGAACTCGATATTGAGACCATGGTGAGTATCCTGACTCAGCCGAGGAACGCGCTGGCAAAACAGTATCAGAAAATGTTCGCTATCGAGGGAGTGGAACTTTCCATCACGCCGGACGCTTTGCGCGAGATTGCGCGTAACGCTTTGGACCGCGGGTCAGGCGCACGCGGGTTGAGAGCCATCCTGGAAGAAACTCTACTCGACGTGATGTACGAACTGCCGGAAGACAAAACTTTGAAAAAATGCATCGTGGACCTGAACACTATTCAGAAAAAAAGTCCCCCCATCCTTATCCGCGAAAGCAAACTTGAGGAGAGTGCGTAGACCATGGGCGAGCTTGCTTCCCCGGACCGACAGGAACCGCCGCTAAAACTGCCGACTGAACTGCCTTTGCTTACGGTGCGGGACGTTGTTGTGTTCCCCACCATGGTCATGCCTCTGGCTGTGGGCCGCGAAAAGTCTATCCGCGCTGTGGAAGAGGCCATGTCCGGCCATCACCGCATTTTTATCACCACTCAAAAAAAGGTCCAGACCGAGGACCCGCAAGAATCCGACCTCTATACCATGGGCACTGTGAGCGAAGTGCTCCAGATGGTCAAAATGCCCGACGGTACACTTAAAATCCTTGTTGAGGGCATCCAGCGTGGACAGTTCAGCGCACTGCGCTATTATCCGGACAAAAAATTCACTGAAGCGTCTATCAAGCTGGTGGATTCTGTGCTGGAAGACAATGTTGAGGCGCAGGCGCTGTCCCGGCAGGCCTTGTCGCTTTTTGACCAATATATCAAACTGAACCGGCGCGTGCCTGCCGAGGTCGGGTCGTCTCTGCATACTATGGATAACCTTGACCGTCAGGCGGATTCGCTGGCCAGTCATCTGGTGGTCAAAACCGCGGACCGTCAGCGTCTGCTGGAAACTGTTGATGTGCGTCTGCGGCTCGAACGTGTGGTCGAAGTGTTGAGCAGTGAAATCGAAATCCTTAATGTCGAGCGCAAAATACAGAGCCGTGTGCGGACCCAGATTGAGAAAAGTCAGAAGGAATATTATCTGAACGAGCAGATGAAAGCAATTCAAAAAGAATTGCGTCAGAAAGACGATTTTGCCAAGGAAGTGCAGGAAATCCAGCAGAAAATCAAAGAAGCCAAGATGACCAAAGAAGCGACCGAGGCAGCGGAAAAAGAAAGCGCGCGTCTGGAAAAGATGATGCCTTACTCGCCCGAAGCCACAGTGGTGCGCACGTATCTGGACTGGCTGATTTCTCTGCCGTGGTCAGTGCGCAGTAAAGATAATCTCGACGTGGAACAGGCGGAAAAAGTGCTGAATCAGGAACATCTTGGTCTGGAAAAGGCCAAGGAACGTATCCTCGAATATTTGGCTGTGCTGAAACTGGTGAACAAAATCAAGGGACCGATTCTTTGTTTTGTGGGGCCGCCGGGCGTGGGCAAGACGTCTGTGGCCAAGTCCATTGCCAACGCGTTGGGACGCAACTTTGTGCGGATTTCGCTTGGAGGCGTGCGGGATGAAGCGGAAATCCGCGGTCACCGGCGCACGTATATCGGTTCTTTGCCGGGCCGCATTGTTCAGTCTGTGCGCAAGGCAAAATCGAAGAACCCTGTTTTTCTCCTGGACGAAATTGACAAAATGGGCAGCGACTGGCGCGGAGATCCTACGGCGGCGCTTTTGGAAGTGCTCGACCCGGAACAGAACACCAATTTTGTGGACCATTATCTGGACGTGGGGTTTGACTTGTCCGAAGTGCTGTTCATTACCACGGCCAACTCGCTTTTTTCCATCCCGCATTCGCTGCAGGACCGGCTGGAAATCATCCGGTTTTCCGGGTATACCGATGATGAAAAGGCCGGGATTGCAAAAGGGTTCCTGATTCCGAAACAGCTTAAAGAGCATGGCCTGACTGAAGAACAGCTTGTGCTGGAACCAACTGTTCTGAAAAAAATCATCCGCGACTATACGCACGAGGCCGGAGTACGTAATCTCGAACGGCAAATCGCCAAACTGTGCCGCAAAGTTGCGCGCAAGGCCGCACAGAACGGGAAGAAGACTGAGGTTAAACTGCAGGTCACCGAACTGTCGCAGTATCTGGGGATTCCGGAATATTACAAAGAGAGTAAAGTCATTAACGGTGTGGGAGTGGCTACAGGGCTTGCCTGGACGGAAATGGGCGGCGAACTGCTGGCGATTGAAGTGAACACCATGCCGGGAAAAGGTAAAGTGACGCTGACCGGGAAACTCGGCGAAGTGATGCAGGAATCCGCGCAGGCGTCGCTCTCGTATGTTCGCTCTGTTTCTAAAAAATTGGGCATCAAGGACGGTTTTTTCAAAGACCGTGATTTTCATA
>CAYHWZ010000301.1:0-3223 GCA_964359975.1 uncultured Elusimicrobia bacterium
CGGGATTACCATTGTTGCGCCGCTGGCTGCGGTCTGGATGAACCGGAAGACGGCGAATACTCCCTCGTATTGGCCGGTCATTTTCGGTTCGCTGATTGCATTTCTGGTCACTACTCCGTACGCGATTTTGGATTTCCATACTTTTTATGTGGGGCTGGCGCACATGTGGAGTTTTGTGGGCGGTGAACCCACGGCAAAATCTCCGAGGATATTCGGAGTGTACGAGATTTTGTTTGAACTTTTTCCTTTCGGCGCGACATGGCCTATGCTTTTCTTTTTTCTGTGGGGTCTGTCGGTGACGGTGCGGAGAGGATGGACGGGCGCAGAAAAAATTCTGGCGCTCGGATTTTTGTCCGCGTTTCTGCTGATATGGGCGTCGAGCACTCGGTACACTTATTATATCGCGCCGATATTGGGGATTTACTATCTGTTCTGCGCGCAAGGGGCATTGGATATACTGGACCGCATGAAGTGGCGGGGAGTGCGTGTTGCGGCGGCAGGTGCGCTGGGGCTTTTTCTGGTTGTGTACACCTATGTGTATGCGGATTTGTTTGCCGGAACCAACACCCGGGAATCCGCGTCGGAATGGATCATGCAGAATATCGGCGAAAAACAGAGCGCGGGGATCATACGCAACTATTTTTGGACGCCGGGCGCTTTGCGCAGTCCGGACCGCAAATTCAATGTGGTGAAAGGAGGGGACGAACTGTCGGAGTTCCGCGAGGCGCTTACAGGACTGCAGCAGATGTCGCCTGCGCCGGACTATTTTATTTTGAGCGAAATCGAGTGGCGCACTATTTTGCATCATTCGGAACGGGACCCGAAATTTATGGATATTTTTGAATCTTTTATCTCCCAGTACGAGCGCGTGCAGACATTTGAAAAATTGCCGCAGTTCCTGGGACACCGTTTGTGGATGAGGACGCCGCCGATGGATTTGATCCGCGTGGCGCCTGCCATCTGGGTCTATAAAAAACATGCGTAACAAATCTCCGCAATTCTGGCTGCTGGCCGCTATCGTCACTCTGGGCGCTGCGCTCAGATTCTGGGGTCTGCAGTGGGGTCTGCCTTACGAATATCAGTCGGAAGAATACAAAATTGTAAAGTACGCGCTCCGCATGGGCGGCGGGGACTTGAACCCGCATTTCTTTGAATATCCGTCGCTGTACTTGTATGTCATGCTGGCTGTGTACGGGATTTATTTTGTTATCGGGCGCATCTTCGGGGTGTTTGCCGGTTCGCATGAGTTTGCGCTTTCGTTCGTTAAAGACCCGACGATGTTCTATCTGATGGGACGCGTGATTGAGGCGTCGTGCGGCGCGGCTATGGTGTATGTCACTTTTTGGGTCGGGCGCAGATTTTACTCGGAAAAGACCGGGCTTATCGCGGCTTTTTTTGTCGCGGCTCTGCCGGACCTCATTTATGTGAGTCATATTTTCAAAGGGTATATGGGGATGATGATTTTGCTGTTCGCGTTTTTTTACTGGTGTGTGCGGATGTCGGAGAGCGGACGCACGCGTGACTATGTGATTGCTTCGCTGTTTCTCGGGCTGGCGATTTCAACACGGTATCATGCGGCGCCGTTCGGGATTGTTTTGGTTTGGGCGCATTTTTACCGGCTGTATTTTGCGCAGGATAACGTCACTGAATCTTCATGGAAAGAGCACGGGAAATTTGTTTTGTCGCTGGCCCTGATACCTGTGTTTTTTTATGTCGCGACACCTTACGCGCTGATCACACCGTTGGAATTTTGGCGGGACCTGGGCGCGAATGTGAAAGTTTACAGCGGGATAACGGGAACAGAAGGTCCGCTGATATCGCGTATGGGCATTGCTGCGAACCGGCTGTATTTCCTGGGCGATATCGGAGTGCCGAGATGGTGCGCGGCAATTTTGGCCGGGGGTGGGTTGGCAGGGCTTTTTGCTGTGCAGGCAAAGGATATTTTTCTAATCCTGCCCATAGTCACATACTATTTTATCGTAGGTGGATACCACAATCCGGCCGCGGGATACCTGATGCAGATTTATCCGCTGTATATCATCTGGTGCGTGAAAGGACTGACGGAAGTGAGGGGGAAATTTTTGACGGGTCTGTCGTATGTGCTGGTGGCTGTGGCCGCAGGGTGGTGCTTGTGGGCGGGAATGAGGTGGTCGTATTCGTTTACTGTGGAAGATACGCGCACAGCGGGCAAAAAATGGATTGAGCAAAATATTCCGGCGGGGAGTAGGGTGCTGGTGGATGTGCGGGTGCAGACGCCTCCGATTTTAATGAGTTATGAACAGATTGAACGGCTTCACAACAAAGCGGTGGAACTGAACCACTACAAAAAAGAGTATCTCCAACTCCAGCTTGAAGCGCATCCGGGTAAAGGCAATGGGTACGAGATTTTTACCGTGCAGAGAAGTTTTCACGAAATCGGTTCTTTGCCGCACATGGTAGAAGAGGTGCAAAAAATGCAGGACCTCATCGAAGCGGGCGGCGATCTGGACCGGATTAAAAAAGCCGGTATCCAGTATGCGGTCATCAGCATGCTCAATGAAGAGGGCAGCCGCAGAAACAATTACACCGAACTGGTGGAATTTTACGACGCTCTGCGCAGTAAAGCAAAACTCCTCAGCGAATTTTCGCCGACTTACCCCATTTATCAGGGCGGCGGTATCCGCGTTTATCAGCTCTGACGTAATATTCAAACTGTACCGGAATCCAGCAATGTTTTAAGGACTGGACCCCGGCTTTCCCACCTATGATGAGGTCTCGCCCCTTTGGGGCGAACGTCAGAGTGACGGACCTTACCAAAACCTCATTACACCTGAACCAACTTCATTACAAAAAAGTTACATTCATGTAAGGACAACTTCAACAGTTTGGAGATATACCTTATGCAATGGGGAAGGGAAATGCGGGGATAACGCGCACATCTGCGGCGCTCTGGACAAGGGTAACGGCCTTTTGTATGGCGGTTATCTTTTTTTATGTCAGCGCAGGATGCGTCGCTCTCGAAGCAGGCGCATCAATCTGGCAGGAACGCAAGAGCGCGCTTGAATCGCTGAATAATCGGAACAAAAATATCCAGCATGCGTTTCAATCCCGCGAAACAAATTCCGCTGAACCTCTGCTCGGAAACTACCGCATCCCCACTGATTTCGGTCTGAAAATCCCGCCGGAAATCGGGACTATGGTTGAAAGCTGGACCCCTCCCAAATCCACTGCAACAGCCGATACA
>CAYHWZ010000302.1:0-3213 GCA_964359975.1 uncultured Elusimicrobia bacterium
TTTCGCCCCCTGCCTCAAAGCAGTGCCGTGACAGTCGGACCCTGTGTCCCCCCCTCCCAGCACCACCACCACTTTATCTTTGGCTGAAATAAATTTGTCGTCAGGAATATTGTCACCCTGGTTCCGCTTGTTCTGCAAGGTCAGATACTGCACGGCAAAATGCACGCCGTTGAGTTCGCGTCCCGGAATCTTCAAATCGCGCGGATGAGTGGCTCCGCCTGCCATTACCACAACGTCAAAATTATTTTTCAGTTCATCCACCGGCACATTCACGCCCACATTCGCGCTGGTGCGGAACACCACACCCTCGGCTTTCATCAAATCAATTCTGCGCAAAAGCACCCACTTCTCAAGTTTAAAATCCGGAATCCCGTACATGAGCAGACCGCCGGGCCTGTCGTTACGTTCAAACACAGTCACCAAATGTCCGGCTTTGTTCAGTTGGTCCGCGCACGCGAGCCCCGACGGACCGGACCCGATGACCGCGACCTTCTTACCGGTACGCGATTTCGGCGGATTGGGTTTCATAAACCCGGACTTAAACCCGTGCTCGATTATCTCCTGCTCAATCCGTTCGATTGTGACCGGATTGTCATTGATATTCAGCACACATGAATCCTCGCACGGAGCGGGACAGACTCTGCCGGTGAACTCAGGAAAATTGTTGGTGGAGAGCAGACGTTCGAGCGCTTCTTTCCAATGGTCGTGATAAACAAGATCGTTCCAATCAGGGATAATGTTGCCCAGCGGACACCCTTTATGACAGAACGGAATCCCGCAGTCCATGCACCGCGCCGCCTGGCCCTGCAGATGCTGGTCGGTGAAATGATTGTGGACGTCCTTCCAATCCTTCAGCCGCTCCTCGACAGGACGGTCTTTGGGGATTTCTCTTTTGATTTCAATGAATCCTGTGATTTTTCCCATGTCAGACAGAGGCCAGCTTCATAGATTCTTCGTCCAGATGCATTTTGTTCAGTACCTTTTTATATTCGAGCGGCAGAACTTTCCAGAACATTTTTCTGAAATTCTCCGGATGCTCCAAAATTTTGCGCGCCACCAGACTTTGAGTGAATCCAAGATGTTTCTGCAAAATTTGCATTAGTTCCAGATATTCGCGGTCCTGCTCAATACGCTGGATTTCCACCATGCCGGTATTGCAGTGCAGTTCAAAAGTCCCTTCTTCATCGAGCACATAAGCAATCCCGCCGCTCATGCCCGCGCCGAAATTGCGCCCGGTTTTACCCAGCACCACCACGAGTCCGCGCGTCATGTACTCGCACCCGTGGTCGCCCACACCTTCCACCACAGCCAACGCGCCGGAATTGCGCACAGCAAACCGTTCGCCGGCCAACCCGCAGAAAAATGCTTCTCCGTTGGTAGCTCCGTACAGCGCTACATTGCCGATTAAAATATTTTCCTCTTCCTTGAAAGTCGCTTCTTTAGGCGGATAAACAATGATGCGTCCGCCCGACAGTCCTTTACCGATATAATCGTTAGCGTCACCCTCAAGCGTAAGCGTTATACCGTGCGCCAGAAACGCGCCGAAACTCTGACCCGCCGTACCCTTAAAAAAGCACTGGATAGTGTCTTCCGGCAGATGTTCCTCTGCCGCGCGCCGTTTGGCAATGGCTCCGCTCAGCATAGTTCCCACGCACCGATTGGAATTTTTGATTTCCAGGGCGACTTTCACAGGTTTGCCGTACTTGATGGCTTCCATGGCCTGTTCAATAATTTTGTGGTCCAGCGCTTTGTCCAGACCGTGGTCCTGCTTTTCAATGCAATGCAGAGAATGCCACTGCTTATCGCTCTGATCCGGCACACGCAAAAGACCGGACAAGTCAACACCTTTGGCTTTCCAATGGTTGGACGCGTCGCGCATTTCAAGCATGTCCACGCGCCCAATCATTTCGTCCATAGTTTTAAATCCGAGTTCAGCCATGATTTCGCGCAGTTCCTGGGCGATAAAGAACATATAGTTGACCAGATATTCAGGTTTACCGGAAAATTTCTTGCGCAGAACAGGGTCTTGCGTCGCAATCCCCACAGGGCAGGTGTTCAAATGGCACACTCTCATCATAATGCACCCGAGCGTAATGAGCGGAGCAGTGGAAAATCCAAATTCTTCCGCGCCGAGCAGAGCGGCAATGGCCACATCGCGTCCGGTCTGCAGTTTACCATCGGTCTGCACCACGATCCGCCCGCGCAGACCATTTTCTACCAGCACTTGCTGAGTCTCGGCCAATCCCAGTTCCCACGGAATGCCCGCATGCTGGATCGAACTGAGCGGCGACGCGCCTGTCCCGCCTTCGTACCCGCTGATTAGCACCACGTCGGATTTCGCTTTGGCCACACCGGCCGCTACCGTGCCCACGCCGACTTCAGAAACCAGTTTCACATGGATACGCGATGTCGGGTTCGCATTCTTCAAATCGTGAATCAACTGCGCAATATCTTCGATGGAATAAATGTCATGGTGCGGAGGCGGCGAAATCAGTCCCACGCCCGGCACAGAATAACGGATTTTTGCAATATATTCGTCCACTTTATGGCCAGGCAGTTGTCCGCCTTCGCCGGGCTTTGCGCCTTGCGCGATTTTTATCTGCAGGTCATCCGAATTCACCAGATAATTGATAGTCACGCCAAATCGCGCGGACGCCACCTGTTTAATCGCGCTCCGACGGAAATCACCGTTCGGTTCCTTGACATACCGGACCGGGTCTTCGCCGCCTTCGCCGGTGTTGGACTTTGCGCCGATACGGTTCATGGCAATGGCCATGGTTTCGTGCGTCTCGCGGCTGATGGAGCCCAGCGACATGGCGCCCGTGGCAAACCTTTTAACAATCTCTTTTGCCGGTTCCACCTGGTCGATTGGAACAGGATTCCCCTTCTTAAATTTGAGCAGACCGCGCACAGTGAGCAGACGCTCATTCTGGTCGTTGACCATCTGGCTGAACTCTTTGTACGCCTGCGGACTGTTGGCGCGCGCCGCATGCTGGAGCTTGCCGATAGTGTCCGGGTTCAGCATGTGATATTCGCCGCGCCTGCGCCACTGGTACCGACCGCCGATTTCCAAATCACCGTTCATGTCCGGGCTGATTTCAAAACCCTTGTGATGACGCATCAGCGATTCCTGCGCGATTACGTCCAGACCCACGCCCTCGATCCTCGTCGGAGTCCAGGTAAAATACCGGTCCACCACTTCTTTTTTAAGAC
>CAYHWZ010000303.1:0-3210 GCA_964359975.1 uncultured Elusimicrobia bacterium
TACGCCGAGTTCGCTACCGGGCGTCAGATCGGCCAGCGCGCGCGTGACATTGCCCACTCTCCGGATGCAGAACTGCATGTTCGGGTCGCGTGTGGGTGAACATGCGATTGAAATAGATGACTCGCCGACACCGTCGATGGAGAGAGCCATGAACTGGCCTGGATGATACACGCACTGAGTTGATTTCGTCAGACGGACTTCTATCAGCTGTTCCAAATCCGTCAACGGCACTGAACTCACCACCGTTGCCGGTTCCGGCAGCATGAATATTTCCCCTGCATGACCGACTGTGTTGATTTGAAGTTTATCTTTTATCATATTATTTCAGCGACGCGCTCTGCACCAGATCATCCGCCACCTGCGGGATCCGTATATTCACCGGACAGGCGCGTCCGCACCGTCCGCACCCGACACAAAAATATTCGCCGTACCGTTTTTTAAGATAGACGAATTTGCGCAGAAATCTGTGACGCACCCGTTCCAGCCGTCCCTTGCGGAACACTTCACCCGAACCTATCCGCGTAAATTCCCGCACCTGACAGGAATCCCATCTCCGTATCCGCGCCCCTTCGCTGCCGTCGAGATTGCTTTCGTCCCGGACATCGAAACAGAAACAGGTCGGACACACAGCAGTGCACGCGCTGCAGGAAACACACCGTTCGCTGAGCGTTTTCCACACACCGTTTCCGTTATGAAACATCTGCGCCCACTGATTCGGGTCAGACTCGCGCGAATCCAGAGTCAGTTCACGGTCCTTCTGGAACTTTTCCCTGCTCTTCATTTCTTCGATGGAAATCCGTTCCTTGCCGGACAGATTGTGAATAAGATGGACGCCGCGTTCAGTCAGCGGTTCCACATACACGCGCCTGTTCAGCAAAGTGAGGAAGACGTCCGCGCTGTGGGGGGGGAGATTCGAAGTTGCCATTGTCCGGCAGAAACAAAATTCGTCCGGCATGCAGTTCACCGCGACCATTATTGTATTTTCCCGGCGCTTGAGGTAGTGTCCGTCCTGCACGCCGTCACTCATCGCCTGGTCAAGCCGTCTGAAGGCATGCAAGTCGCACGCATGCACGCCAAGCAGGACCACAGGTTCCGGCGTCACAATTTCCGGCGAGCGGCGTCCGTCCTTGAACTTGTAAAGAATTTCCGTGACCGGCAGAAAATACTTTTTGGGCGGGAGCAGAGAACCGGTATAGTTCCACTCCACATCCGGCGCATGAACAATTTTCTGAAACCGCACCGCGCCATCCGGACCGCGCACAGGACCGAAGACATCGTGCTTTTCGGTCAGCAATGTGACCAACTCGCTCAGATTTTCAAGAGGAACAATGTGCGGATGCATGGAAATATCTTTCTCAGGACGCCTGCTCTACGCCGCCTTGTGTTCGCGGCCCCATTCCGACTCCGTGTGCTCTTTGCCCGCGGAAGGATGCAGCACTATCACCGGACAAGGCGCGTCGCGCACCACTGCAAATATCAGGTTGCCGCGCAGCAGATAGGACATCCGGCTCATATGTTTCCGCGCAATGATAATAAGCGAGCAACGGGACTCGTCTGCAACGTTCACGATTTCTTTCGCTACAGAATCACCTGCCTGCACGATTATCGAGCGGCTCACGGTCTTGGGCACACATCGTGCCACCATAACGCTGAGACGTTCCTCCATCTGCCTTTTCCAAAAATCAAGTATCGGAGGACGGAACGTGTACGGCATCGCATACGCCGGGTCGCGCAGATGTTCCGTCAATACATGCAGTATCACCAGGTCTGCATTTTCTCTTTCCGCAGTCTTTGAAGCGAATCTCAGCGCGTTGCAGGATTCTTCCGAAAAGTCCACCGCCACCATCACTTTGTTTTTCTGTTTCATAATTGGTCACCGCCTTCACTCAATACACTTTCCTTATCCTTTGATAGGCATCATTTTTGCCAGAACCAGTCCACGCAAATCAGCAGTTGGGGCAAAAACAACGCAAATCCGCTTCCGCATGACTGAAAACGCGTCATCAAACGGGACATTTGTACCCCTGTCAGCAGTCAGATTCCCTTAACCAGACGACTGAATTCACCGACGGACGTTTTCCCAGGCAAGACTGTTGCGTCACAATATATTTTGTGCGCTCTTTTGCAGGCGAAGACGGCAGCGCTGATTTGTCGTCGGACTGTTTGTCAAAGACCATGATTTTTGGTAGTCTGAATGACACGCATTATGCACGGACTCGTTCGCCTCGACAAGAAACACCTGTGGCATCCGTTTACCCAACAGCAGGAATGGGTCAACGAAGTGCGCGAACATCCCCTGGTCATTGCGCGGGGAAAAGGCGTCTACCTCTATGACACTCAGGGCCGCAAATATCTGGACGGTGTCTCATCTCTCTGGTGCAATCTGCTCGGTCACAACCACCCTGCTCTTAACCGTGCTGTCCAACGTCAGCTCAATCGCGTAGCGCACACCACTTTTCTCGGATTGACGCACGAACCGGGCATCCGGCTTGCCAAGGAACTGACCCGTCTCGCACCCAAAAATCTCACGCGTGTCTTCTATTCGGACAACGGTTCGACCTCAGTGGAAGTCGCGCTGAAAATGGCTTATCAGTATCACCGCCAAAAAAATCCGCATTCGCGCCGCACAGAATTCGTCGCCTTGCAAAATTCATATCACGGCGACACCATCGGCTCTGTTTCCGTCGGAGGCATTGGACTGTTCCACAGACTTTTCCGGCCCCTGCTTTTCAAAACGCATTTCGCCATGTCGCCGCACTGCCAGCAATGCCCATTCAACCGCCGCAAGACCGGCGGACTCTATTCCTATATATATGGAAATGAAAACCCTAAACCAGGCGATTACCGCGCCCAGACCGGATGCCGCTGGGAATGCTTGTCTTCAGTTGAAAATTTTTTCAAAAAGCGCGCGGCTAAAATCGCCGCAGCCGTGGTTGAACCTGTAGTGCAGGGAGCAAGCGGAATCCTGGTAATGCCGCCCGGATGGCTGAAAGGATTCGAACGGCTCTGCAGAAAATACGACATCCTCTGGATAGCCGACGAAGTGGCCGTGGGATTCTGCCGCACCGGTCCAGTCTTCGCCTGTGAACACGAAAAAGCCGCGCCGGACTTTCTCTGCCTGTCGAAAGGAATCAGCGGGGGATACCTGCCGCTCGCAGCCACTCTCACCGGCGAAAAAATTTACCGCGCGTTCCTCGGCCGGTACGAAGA
>CAYHWZ010000304.1:0-3196 GCA_964359975.1 uncultured Elusimicrobia bacterium
CGCGGCAAAGTCCATGGCTTCCTGCACTGACGCGCTGGAAAGCAGTGCAAAACCATTTGCGCGTGCTGCCATGACATCGCTATGGTCGCCGAAAATCGAAAGCGCGTGTGTTGCCAATGCGCGCGCGGCTACGTGAATGGCGCAAGCGTTCAGTTCGCCCGCAATCTTGTACATCGTCGGTATCATGAGCAGCAGTCCCTGTGATGAAGTGAATGTGGTGGCAAGACTCCCGGCCTGCAGTGACCCGTGCAGTGCCCCGGCTACTCCGCCCTCACTCTGCATTTCCGACACGACCGGCACGGCTCCCCACAGATTGGTCTTGTTCTGTTCCGTCCATGCGTCCGCCCATTCTCCCATGGGTGATGAAGGGGTAATTGGATAGATGGCTATGACTTCATTGAGCCGGCAGGCAACAGAAGCCACTGCTTCATTCGCGTCCAGTGTTTTAAAGTTATTGTGTTTGATATAGTTCTCCCAGTTCGTTCATTTTTTGCAGGTAGTCAAAGACTTTCTGTGCTTCTTCCAGGTTTACTACGCTGATTGCAAAACCAACGTGCACCATCACATAGTCGCCGAGTTTTGCCTCTGGCACGCAAACAAGACTCACTTCTTTGGAAATCCCGCCGAAATCCACTTTTGCTTTTCTCATCATCGCATCAGACTCTTCAAAAATCTCCGCGATTTTGCCCGGCACAGCCAGACACATTTTTAGAGACCTCCGATGCCTGAAGCCGCAAATATCTGTCCGACGGAAATCCCGCCGTCGTTCGCCGGCACACGCTGGTGCCAGTAAGGTTCGAACCCACCATGTCGCAGCCGCCGGACAGTTTCTTCGAGCAGGTACTTGTTTTGAAAGCATCCGCCTGAAAGCACAACGCGGGTGAGGTTGCCAATCCTGGCTGCCGCAACTGCAGTTTCGCACAATGTATTGTGAAACTTGGCGGAAACCGCGCCTTTGTCCGAACCATTTTTAATATCCGTCAGAATTTCCCGCAACATCGGCCGCCAGTCAATTTCCATCCGAGGATCGGTCTGTGTTTTTAAAGGGTCACGGGTTGGATGCGTGACTGTGAAGGTGTAGCTGTTCTTGCACGCGCCATCAGGTATGACAAATTCCAAATCCATTGCCGCCTGCGCCTCAAACGAAACCGTTGTTCTTAGACCGACGAGCGCGGCCACACCGTCGAACAATCGTCCCACACTCGAAGTGAGGGGGCACTGGAATCCGTTCTTCAGCATGGTTCTCAAAACGCCGGCTTCCGCGTCCAGTCCCAGCCGTGATATCCAGTCATGCTGCACGAAAACCGAATCTCCGTAAAGTGCATAAAGCAAACCCAGCGCGGACCGGTTTGGATTGCGCACAGCGGATTCGCTTCCCGGAAGTGGAAACGGGAGGAACCGTCCCACCCGTTCAAATGAATTTGCGGACACATTCAAAAATTCGCCGCCCCAAACTGTTCCGTCCAGACCGTATCCGGTACCGTCCCAGACCACAGCCGTGACAGGTCCCGACAGACCGTTGTCCGCCATGCACGACCATGCGTGGGCAACGTGATGCTGGATTTTGACAACTTTTACATTGGCCATTTCTTCCGCCTGACGCGTGGACGTATAGTCCGGGTGAAAATCGCAGAGCACAGTTTCAATCTTTTGTTCGCAAAGATGACGCAGATCCTTTTGCGCGCGTTCAAATGCTTTCACACTTTCCAGAGTTTCCAAATCGCCCAGATGCTGACTGGCAAAAACATTGTGTCCGTCGGAGATTGCCACAGTGTTTTTCAAATGACCGCCCATGGCGAACATCGCGTGCCCTGATGTACGGACCGGAATCGGCAGCGGCGCAAATCCGCGCGCGCGCCTGACCAGCATTTCGCGTCCTGCCGCGACCCGCGCAATCGAGTCGTCCACGGGCCGCGCAATCGGACGGTCATGCACCAGAAAATAATCCGCTATTCCGGAAAGTCTTTGCAATGCGTCATGTTCATCAATGCAGATGGGTTCTTCGCTCAAGTTTCCGCTGGTTGCAATTAACGGTATACCCAAATCATCCAAAAGTAAAAAGTGCAGCGGTGTGTACGGCAGCATCACACCCAGATACGGATTGCCCGGAGCAATGTTTGAGGTAATCCCGGCATCTGCTCCCGCAGTTCGCTTAAGCAAGACAATGGGCCGTTCCGAGGAACACAGGAGTTTCTGCTCAGTTTCACTCACCTGACAAAACCGGTGCACCCACTCAAATGAAGGTGCCATCAATGCAAAAGGTTTTTCTTTGCGGTGTTTACGCTGACGCAATATTTCGACGGTCTCATAGTTGCCTGCGTCAGCCATAAGGTGAAAACCGCCCAGTCCTTTGACAGCGAGGATTTTACCGACTTTCAGCATTTGCACGCAGGATGTAAGTGCAGCGTCTTTTTCCGCCAGCACATTTCCGTCCGGCGACCATAGTTTCAGCGATGGACCGCACACCGGGCAGGCATTCGGCTGCGCATGGAACCTTCTGTCTGACGGATTGTTAAATTCTGCCATGCAATCCGCGCACATGCGGAAATCTTTCATGGTGGTATTTGCGCGGTCATAAGGCAAGGCCAGCATCATGCTGTATCTCGGCCCGCAGTGCGTACAGTTGGTGAAAGGATACCGGTACCGCCTGTTGCGCGGGTCCCTGATTTCGAGCAGACAATTTTCACAGACGGACAGATCGGACTGCATGAACAGTTCTTTGCGTCCGGATTCATCGCTCGGCAGAATCTGAAAATCATCATAACCCGCTGCGTCCAGCCAGACATGTTCCATCTGATGGATGCGGGAATGCGGGGGCAATTCTTTCGGCAGACAGTCAAGAAAATCGGACAACAGATCGGGAGTTCCCACAATTTCAATGCGCACACCCTGAGCATCGTTGCGTACCCATCCGGTGAGACCGCGCTCATTCGCCATGCGGTACACCATCGGGCGGAATCATACACCCTGCACGATTCCGCGCACAGAGATACAGCACCGCCGCACATTTGGAGCCGGAGCGGCAGCAGTTTGACGTGCAGTTGGTTTACGGACAGCTGTTGGTGACAATGCGGGCGCTCCTTTACGGATTTACTTTTCGTCTCCGATGACTTCAAGCAGTTCCAGATCGTGCGCTTCGTCTACTTCTTTTATCGCGCCGCAGTCCGGGCAGATGAACATGTGTCCTACCAGATCG
>CAYHWZ010000305.1:0-3195 GCA_964359975.1 uncultured Elusimicrobia bacterium
TCAGTTTAAGCGAAACCGAGGCCGAGTCGCGGTGCGGGCATCCCGGACAAAAAGTCGGAGTGCGCAGAGCAATGTCCACGCGCCTGTCCGCGGTTTCCTGAATCAGCGACAGTTCGCTGCGCACGCGTTCGCGCTGAGCGTCTTCTTTGAGCAGGTCAAGTTTCAGGAAAAGATTGCCCAGCCGTTCCATGACAATGGAAGTGTTGATCCCGCGCATTTCCGGGAACCCTTCCAGCCCTTGAGGAAAACTTTTACCGTAAATCGCGCCCGCGTGAAAAGCGTTGCCCGTCTCAGACTGCGAAAATTCCTGCGCCGCGGCGCGGAACTGCGATTCCAGAAACGGCCGTTTTTCCTCGACGACCACGCACATATCCACTGCATTCAAAAATTCACGCACCGCGCTTTTGTCCAGCGGATGAGTCACTCCCAGTTTCAGAATCGGGAATTTGCCGGCCAGACCCAGTTCGAACAGCGCATGCTCAAGATAACAGTACGACATCCCGCTTGCCACAAATCCGAGCGGCGCGCGGCCTTTGTTTTCCGGATGAAAATTGATGAACCGGTTCAGCTTTTTTTCGCGCGCCAGTTCGAGGAAAGTTTCGTATCTGCGTTTCAGCGTGGCTTCTTTCTGCGAAGTGTGCGGAGGAATCATGACAAAATCATGTATCTGCAGTTCCGACGACGAAAGCTCGGTTTTTGCATGAGTGTTGATTGCCGAGACAACGTTCGGACGCACCGCCACGCTTCCTCCTCCATCGGCCTGGTTGGTGGTCAGCACCATACAGACATAAAGGTCGGACTTGCCGGAAAGTTCAAACCCGGTATCCATCCAGTCTTTGATTTCCTGAAAAGTGGACGGTTCGAGAATAGGCAGGTGCAGATGCTGTGCAAGGAACCGGGAATCGGAATTTATCTGCGTAGTTTCGTTCCAGGGATCGTCGCCGACCACGACCAGACATCCTCCTTCGGGGTGATGAGGTTCGGCCAGGTTTCCGATGGCGAGACCGTCCGCAGCCACGTGCATACCGACGGATTTCATCACAGCGATACCGCGGAGATTGGACATGCGGGCGCCGTTCAGACGGGCTGCGGCAAGAGCTTCGTTATTGGCCATTTGACCGAGCACGCCGAGCTTTTCGAGCAGGTCCGCATTTGCGGAAATTGCGTCGAACACGTCCGACACCGGCGAACCCGGGTACCCGGTCAAAAGCGACATCCGGCCTTCGAGCCCTCCTTTAAGGATAAGCTCGTTGCCGGTAAACACTTCCAACCCGGACTCGGCCAGGAACCGTTTATCCGCCATATTCACCGTCCATTATAACAGGATTCACCTCTATAAAGTATATACCCAAAAATGGGAGTAGTCAAACCGGAAAAACATTGAGTTACTGCCGCGATTCTTCGAGGAGTTCTTCGGCGTGTTTCAGGGCGGTTTGCGTGGGTGCGGCTTTTTCTGAGGCGGCGCCGCCGAGCATGCGGGCGAGTTCGAGCACCTGTTCTTTGCGTTCGAGCGGCTGGATGTGCGTCTGGCTCTGTTTGCCATCGGTCTTTTTGCTCACAACTACGTGACGGTCGGCGCAGGCAGCCACTTGCGGCAGATGTGTCACCACGAGCACCTGATGCGAACGCGCCAGCGCTTTCAACTTTTCGCCGAGCACGCGTCCCATGGACCCACCGATACCGGAATCCACTTCGTCGAACGCGAGCGTGGGAATAGAGTCCGCATCAGCCAGGATTTTTTTCAAGGCCAGAGTCACGCGCGAAAGTTCGCCGCCGGACGCTACGGTTTTCAGCGGGTTTTCCTCTTCGCCCGGATTCGCGCTGAAAAGGAATTCCACCGTCTCAGTTCCGGCCGCGGTCGGCGACTCTTTGCCCGACTCGTCCTGAATCGTGTCCATCCGCACGGAAAACGCGGCCTTGGCAAATCCCAGATCGCGCAATTCTTTTTCCACCGCATCCGCGAGTTTTTCACCGGCCTTTTTGCGCGACGCGGTGAGAGTTTTGCAATGGCGCATGAGCTCTTTGAAATTCTGGTCCGCCTGTTTCTTCATCGTTTCCAGATGTTCGGCGTGCCCTTCGAGACCGCCGAGTTCCAGCGCGATTTTGGCGCGGTACTGGAGAATCTCGGCGATGGACGCGCCGTACTTTTTCTTCAGTTTGTCTATAAGGTCCTGACGGGAAATCACTTCGTCCAATGTCCGCGGGTCGGAGACGATGCGGTCGCGGAACTTTTCCACGCGGTCGAGCGCTTCTTTGAGTTTGATCTCGGATTCTTCCAGAAGGTCTGCAGTTTCCTGGAAATCCCCGCCCATTTTCTGCACGGATTCCGCCAGTTTCCGGCATTGTCCCAACTGGCTGAGCGCCGACCCCTCGGCATCGTACAGCAGAGAGAAAATCTGGTTGGCTGAAATGGAAAGTTTTTCCGCGTTCTTCAGTTCAGGCAATACACGTTCGAGTTCTTCTTCTTCGCCGGGTTTGAGCGCGGCAGTGTCAATTTCGTTCAGCTGAAACTGGTAGAGATCTATGCGCTGATTCTTTTCTTTTTCCGAAAGCTGTGAATTTTGCAGTTGGCGGAGAGTGTCGTTCCAGGCCGAATGCGACGCGGCGGTTTTTTCGCGCAGGGACTCATTTTTGCCGTAGCTGTCGAGCAAATCTCTCTGTGCCGCATTCTTCAAAAGCTGCTGATTTTCGTGCTGGCCGTGCAGTTCCGCGAGCAGCGCCGCAAGTTCTGACAACACAGACAGACTCACGGGCCTGTCATTCACAAACGCGCGGGAACGTCCCTCCACATCTACCTCGCGGCGGATGTACAGTTGCGACGGGTCGTCATCGTTCGTGAGCGAAAGTTCTTTGAGTGCGCGGACAGCGGGCTTGTTTTTGGAAATATTGAAAATGGCGCTGATTTCCGCGCGGGTACTGCCTTTGCGCACCACACCGGAACTGGCCCTGTCCCCGAGCACGAGTCCCATCGCGTCCACCAGAATGGATTTTCCCGCTCCGGTCTCGCCGGTAAAAATGTTCAGGCCCGGCGCAAACTCCACGCGCAAAGAGTCAATCAGCGCGTAGTTCCGGACAGTCAGTTCAAGAATCACCGTTCCCCCCAGCGCAGTTTCGCGCGGAGGATCTCATAATAGTTGGATTGAGGATGCACGAGCAGGCGGGCTTTTTCCGGAGCAGCTTCGACGAGGATACGTT
>CAYHWZ010000306.1:0-3183 GCA_964359975.1 uncultured Elusimicrobia bacterium
CGTTGTAAGTTTGCGCATATATCTGTGTAATGCTATCCGCGCAAGTCTTGGAAAAATCGTAAGGATTGTATCCCTCAAGACGGTCTTCCTCGGTGTAAGGCATGCGGTCCTTATGTCCATACGCCTTGTCGCTGGACGCTACCGCGATACGCTGGACATTCGGATTCCGGCGCGCGGCTTCGAGAATGTTCCATGTGCCGCGGATATTGGATTCAAAAGTGGAGAAAGGGTTCGCGTTGGCCACACCGACGAGCGCCTGTGCGCCGAGATGGAAACAAGTGTCAATTTCAAATTCGCTGTATACGCGCTCGATTAGAGGCAGGTTTTCCAGTTCGCCATGCACCATGATGACTTTTTCCGACGCGCCGGAAAGTTTGAGGAACGAGTTCGCGTCCCAGTCGCGGATAAGGCACACCGGCACAGCATTCAAATCGAGCAGAGTGCGGCACATCCACGAACCGAGGAACCCGGCCGCGCCCGTGACCAAAACGCGTTTATCCCGCCAGAACGTTTTCCGTTCCGCAGAGAGCGCTGCGATTTCTTTTACCATAAATACCCGACGGACATTTCAAAAAGAATAGCAGTTTGTGAGGGCAAAATCAAGAGATTTTTGTCAACTCAAAACAGCCCGTTCCATTGACGCAAAAAAAATGGTATATTATTACGATTATTATGAATTCCGACTTCTGGAAAGACGCCTCTGTCCTGGTCACAGGCGCGCATGGTTTTACCGGTTCGCATCTGTGCAGGGAACTGGTCAACGCAGGCGCGCGCGTCAAAGCGTTTGTGAAACCGGATTCACAGCTCAGCTCGCTTGACGATATCCTTGACCGCATCACCGTCTGCCGTGGAGACGTGACGGATTTTGACAGTCTGCTCCTGCATCTTAAAGGAGTGAAATATGTGTTCAACCCGGCGGCCATAGTGCCGGTCATGGACTCGCGGAAAAATCCCCAGCGCAGTTTTTCCGTCAACAGTATCGGTTCGTTCAACGTGGCCTACGCGTCCGTCCAGTGCGGCGTAAAAAAAATGCTGCATGTCAGCACCTGCCACGTTTACGGCAACCAGCCCGACTCGGAAATTCCCATCCGCGAAACTACTTTACCTTTGCCCGGCGACCTATACGCAGCGTCCAAAATGGCGGCGGAAATCTCTATCCGTCCTCTCATAAACGAAGGCGCGCCCATTGTGATTTCGCGCGGGTTTGCTAAATACGGGCCGGGCCAGAGTCCTCAATATTTTATCCCCCGCGTCATCACTCAGCTCATCCTCGGCGAAACGCCTCAACTCGGCAACCTCACTCCCACGCGCGACTACACTTATATCAAGGACATGGCGCTCGGATACATGACGCTCCTCGAAAAAGGTCTGCCAGGTCAAATTTATCATCTGAGTTCTGAGAGGGAAACGAGCATGGCGGAAGTCTACGATATCATCTGCAGAATCATCGGTGTGACAGCAAAAGCGGTCACGCACGCTGACAGCCGTCCGCAGGACATTATGCGTCTCTGGGGTCTGTCCACGCGCGCGCGAAATGAGTTCGGCTGGAAACCGGAAATTTCTCTGGAAGATGGTCTTGCCCGCACCGTTGAGTGGTGGAAATCTCAGTCGCCTCTGGTGCGCGCATGATTATCAGTAAAACGCCGTTACGCATTTCATTTTTCGGCGGAGGCACAGATTATCCGGTCTGGTTCAACGAACACAAAGGCGCAGTGCTTGCTACCACCATAGACAAATATCTCTACATCACCTGCCGTCCGCTCCCCCCGTTTTTCGACTACAAGTCGCGCATATCCTACACGCTGATTGAAAAAATAAAAGACGTCGAAGAGATCCAGCACCCGTCGGTGCGCGAATGTCTGAAGTTCATGAAAATCACGCGCGGTCTGGAAATCCATTACGACGGCGACCTGCCGGCCCGCACCGGGTTGGGGTCGAGTTCATCGTTTACCGTCGGCTTTTTGCGCTGTCTGTACGCGCTCAAAGGAATCATGGTCTCGCAGAAACAAGTGGCCGACGATGCTGTGCACGTGGAACAGAACTGTATCAAGGAAAATGTCGGGTGCCAGGACCAGATTCTCGCAGCGCACGGAGGGTTCAACCTTATTGAATTCGAGCCGCGCAAAGATTACCGTATCCAGGCAGTGACGCTGAACCCTGAGCGTTTGCAGGATTTTCACAGTCACCTCATGCTGATTTTCACCGGATTTTCGCGCATGGCATCGGAAATCGCTGGCGAGCTCATACAAAAGGCGCCGAAAAAAACCTCGGAACTTGAGACCATGTACCAGATGGTGAATGAAGCTCTGAAAATTCTGAACGGGAACGGCGATTTGTCGGAATTCGGCAAACTGCTGAACGAAAACTGGAAACTGAAACGCGCGCTGACCAGCAAAATCACCACCCCTGTCATTGACCAGATTTATGAGCGGGCCATGAAGTGCGGTGCGCTCGGCGGTAAACTGCTCGGAGCAGGAGGCGGCGGGTTCATGCTCATGTTCGCTCCCCCCGAAAGACAGGAAAAAATCCGCGCCGAATTGAAAGAGTATCTGCATGTGCCGTTCAAATTCGAGAATGACGGCGGACGCGTGGTGTACTATACGCCGGGTTCGGGTGTGTGACGCAAATTTAGGAAAATGTTATACTTAAAAAATATGCTTTATAACAGGACGGCAAACCAATGAACTCATTTTATTCAGGGAAAAAAGTGCTGGTAACCGGCGGAACAGGACTGATCGGCCAGCCGCTCGTCCAGTTGTTGCTGGCGGAAGGCGCGACTGTGCGCGTGGCATCGCTCGACGACCCGTCCCGCGCGCCAAAAGGTGTGGAATTCATCCAGGGTAATTTGATGGAATGGGGTTTCTGCAAACGTATTACCGAAGGTATGAACTATGTTTTTCATCTGGCCGGCATCAAGGGTTCCGTCGGAATCGGCAACACCAAGGCGGCCAGTTTTTTTGTTCCCCACCTGCTTTTCAACACCAACATGATGGAAGCCGCGCGTCAGGCCGGCGCTGAGCGGTACCTCTTTACCAGCAGTATCGCGGTGTATCATCCGGCGGAAGTTTTCGTCGAGGACCGCGCCTGGGACGGGCCTCCGCACCCCACGGACAAGTATGCGTCCTGGGCCAAACGCATGGGCGAACTCCAGGCCGAAACTTATAAACTGGAGTACGGTTGGGA
>CAYHWZ010000307.1:0-3170 GCA_964359975.1 uncultured Elusimicrobia bacterium
AAAGTTCACCCCTATCAGACCCTGAGTGTCTGATGCCAGCAAACCCACCCACCAAAGAGCTCCCCCAGCCCTGTTTCAGTCCTGCATTAAAGTGTGTATAAAAGTCTACACATGTAGATTATAGTCCCCACACAAAATGACCCAATCATCACATCCCAAAATGTGAAAAAATGCGGGCAACCACGGCATAATGAAGACCTTCTCCTTGAAAAGGAGAAGGCCGGGCCTGTCCGCCGAAGAGGCGGGATGAGGATTTCAGTACGCGGAAATATTTTTTGAGATATGAAACAGAAGCAGCTGCGGCAAGTCCGGAAAGAGATTCTACTTCAACTTCAATTTATACTTCTTAAGTTTGTTGTACAGCGCCTTGCGGTCGATTTTGAGCCGCTTTGCAGCCAGAGATTTATTGTTCTTGCACTTTTCCAAAGTCTGTTCAATCAGACGCCGTTCCAGCACACCCGCCGCATGACGCGACGCCTTTTTTAGCGAAACATTCCGGCCCGACTCCGAATCCATCATCGCTTTTTCCACCAGCTTGTCCCTCGTCAGAAAAATCTGCAGATGTTCCGGTTTCACTTCATTTTCCGCCAGCAGCACCGCACGGTAAACCGCGTTTTTAAGCTCACGTACATTTCCCGGCCATGTATAATTCTTCATCAAACGCACCGCTTCCGGCGCAAACGAAACCACACTTTTTTTCAATTCCAGATTCGCGCTCTTCATGAAATATTCCGCCAATTCCGGCACATCGTCCGCGCGTTTTCTCAGCGGCGGCACCTGCAGCACAAACTGATTGAGACGGTGATAAAGGTCCTCGCGGAATTTTCCCTCTTTCATCAAGTCCGCCAGATTTTTGTTCGACGCCACAATCACCCGGATGTCCACTTCTATCTCCTTGTGACCGCCCAGATGCTGCACCCGTCTTTCCTGCAGCACACGCAAAAGTTTAGATTGCACCGGAATCGGCAGATTGCCTATCTCGTCGAGAAAAAGCGTGCCGCCCGACGCGATTTCAAACTGACCCAGCTTCCTCCGGTCCGCGCCTGTGAACGCCCCCCGTTCATAACCGAACAGTTCCGATTCCACCAGCGTTTCCTGAAAAGTCCCGCAATCCAGCGAAACAAACGGCGCATCCTTCCTCAGACTTTTCGAATGAATCAGCCGCGCAAAAAGTTCTTTACCGGACCCCGATTCCCCCTGAATCACCACCGTCAGTTCCGTCGGAGCAATTTTGTCCACCAGACCCAGCGTCTGCGTCATCGCAGGACTTTGCCCTACGAGAACCGGCGCCTTCAAAGAGGGCGCCCGCGCTTTAAGAATCTCCATCTGACTCGTGCGGTCGCACTCTTCAATCGCCTTTTTAACAAGGATAGTCATCTCTTCATTGTCAAAAGGTTTGGTGATGTAGTGGAACGCTCCGGACTTTATCATCTGCACAGCCGTCTTCACCGTCGCATCGCCCGTTAAAATAATGACCGGCAAAGAGGAATCAGTTTTCTTGATTTTTTCCAGCACCTTTGCGCCGGTCTCGTGCCCCTCGCCCAGATTCAAGTCCAGCAATACACAGTGCACCGGCTCTTTCGCCGCAAATTCCAGCGCCGGACCTTCTTCCTGAAAGTCCACGCAATGGTACCCGTCAAATTCAAGAAAAAGCCGTATAGTCCGGCAGGTGTCTTTGTTGTCGTCGATAATCAGGACAGTTTTACTCATAAACTGGACAGCAGTTGCAAAAACAGGGGATATCCCTCAGCCGCTCTTGCGTACAGCCGGGAAACTGAGCGCCATCATAGTCCCCGTTCCGGGTTTGGACTCGCATGAAATGGTTCCGCCATTATTTTCCACCGCCATCTTCGCCGAATAAAGTCCCATCCCCGTTCCCTTATCTTTCGTGGTGAAAAAAGGCGAGAAAATCTTCACAAGATTCTTTTCCGAAATCCCTGCGCCGGTGTCCCGTACTTGAATCGTCACAGATTTTTGACCCGAGCTGTGAGCAGTGCTGAAGGTAAGCGTCCCGCCCTTTTCCATAACGTCAATCGCGTTGATGACAATATTCAAAACAGCGGACTCGATCGCTGGCACGTCCAGTTCCGAGTTCGGAACCGATGCGTCAAGCTCTTTTTTTACCGCAATGCCGGCCTTCTGAGTCTGGTTGTCGACGTACTTGATGACATGTTCCACAATATCGTTGACGGAAACCGGCTCTTTCCGGTTGTCCACCTGCCGCGCGAGCCCCAGATAACTTTTCAGGATTTTTTGAATAGTGTCCACATTGCGCAGTACCATTTCCCACGATTGTTTCATCTGGTCGGCCTGTTCCATCTTGGAGAGAACGAACTGCGCGGTGCTGGAGATGATGCCGAGCGAATTGCGGATATCGTGAACAACGGAGGAAGCGATACTGGCGAGCGGTTTCATGCGTTCGAGCCGTTCCATCTCATCTTTCACGGCTTCAAGTTGACGTTCCAGCGCCTGGTGAGCTTCAAAAATTTTGCGGTCGGATTCCCGACGGAACTTGTTCCGCCGTTCAGCGCCCCCAAACTTTTCATTCACCTTAGCCATTCATCCCCCAATGACATTGTCCATACCGTGCTATTTCAAAGTATGGACCAACTGACCCTTCAAAATCTCACGTCCGCGCCCCGACTTCAAAAACTTTTCTCGTATACGGGCGTCAGTTTCATTGATATAGGATTCTGCATATATGATCCGCCATCCAGAATCCTGTTTGGTGAACGTGTTCAGCCCTGAATTGTGATACTCCAGCCGTTTCTTGAGGTTTTTCGTAAACCCGGTATAAGATTTCCCGCTGGAACTTCTCAGGACATAAACATAAAAGAACATGGAGTCAATATTTTGCCGAGGGCGGGAGTCGAACCCGCACGGTTGCCCATACGCCCCTCAAACGTACGCGTCTGCCAATTCCGCCACCTCGGCCTAAAAAAATCAGTTTACCTTTCCGCCCCTCAATCCGCCGAATCGGCGGACTGCCAATTCCGCCACCTCGGCCTAAAAATCAGGGATGAGACCTAGAGCGATGAGGGATGAGACAACAAAAAATTAACTGCAAACTCCTCTGTGTGAGGGGATAAGAATGAGGGGTGCTGATTTTGTCTCATCCCTCACGGTCTCATCCCTCATCCCTCTAAAATCTACGGCTGTTGTCCCGGTAT
>CAYHWZ010000308.1:0-2887 GCA_964359975.1 uncultured Elusimicrobia bacterium
TAAACCCGTCTTTCGCAGCCGGTCACTTTAATCTGGGCAATGTTTATTTCCGCAGGCAGGAATTTTCAAAAGCGCACACACACTACAAACGCGCGCACGAACTCGACCCGTCCAACACGATGTTCGGAGAAAAATTCAAACAAACCGCCCGGGCAATCGCGAAATAAAGAAAAATCAGGCGAGGGAATTATTGTAGACAATTGTCTACATGCTGTGTATTCTTGGATACATTCCATATCTTTGGTCCGATTCCGCATTCCGCGCTGATTCCGCAGGTTTATCGTCGACAATTGTACAGAACGCTCCATTTTCCTTCTGTGCGCCTAAACTCAGGATAAGGGTTGGCACTGAAATTGATGGCTTTTATTTTAGAGGGGCACACAACTGCGGCGGAACAACAAGCGCTTTGGCAATCTGAAGACATTTTCTATTTTTTTGCCCCTTATCCAGCAGCGCACTGTATGATTATCTTTGGACTATATAGGGGGGAGAGTGCCATGGAGCTAAACACCAGTCATGCTAAAGACACGGGACGGCCAGGCAAAAATGAACCTCATGCACAGCAGCATCCCTTCTCAGATATATTAAGGACACTGTCTCCTACCGATCATCTTGACTCTCTTTTCAATGATAACACCATACAATGGGCCGAACGGTTCAGTCCCCATCAGTTCCTTGCTCTGGAAAAGTTATATTCTTATCTTGAACGGTCCTACAATAATAGCGGGTTCATAGGTCGAGGGTACCACTGTCTGGAACACAGCCTTGAAGTTGCGGTGCTGCTCTATGAAATGGCCAAATGCGCCAAAGTAAAATCTCTAAACCGGTTCGGAAACAACGCTTACATGTTCGAACAGCACCCCATACCACTCCTCAAAAAAGGAACGGAATATCTTCTCGAACTCGCTGTCGCAGCCATGCTGCACGATTGGGACCCTGCACGGACATACAATGAAATACCGAAGGTGGACCGGACTCTTTGCGCCGTAACAATTGACAATACTGTTCTTTCCCTTATCAGAGAAATGAACATGAGTGTCAACCGGATACTGCTGCTGATTGAGCGCACGGAGTATCCTTACACATCTGAAAAAAACAGTCGGTGGTTAAGCAAAGTCTGCGTGCATATCCCTGCAGATGAATCAGCATCTTTTGTGCGCGGAGCAGAATCTCTCGCATTGGCAGACAAAGCATCGACCTATCTGGTTCTCCCGCTTGAAATGGCGATTGCCAGGATCCGAGGTCTTGCCGATGAAATGTGCGTGCCGGAATCAGATTTGGTCGCGGGAACTTATCAATTTCTGTATGAGGAAAATATTTTTGAGGTTCTAAATTATCTGCCTGAAGAATACTGGACGAGCTCGAAAGAAATGAGTGAATATTTCAAGGCGCATGATCGATCAACAATCTAAGCGGTAAGTAAACTTTGGATACCGGCTTTCGACGGTATGACGACTTATTTTGGACAGCAATTAATTTCGCTGTCAGTTCTTCCCCTTCAGACTCGCCAGATAACTTGCAACATCTTCAATCTGCGAGTCGGTCAGCGAACCTTTGTATCCCGGCATGCTGGACTGCGCGTTTATCTTCGCAGGGTCTTCAATATATTTTTTGAGGAACCGCCTGTCGCGCGCAGTGCCTATCATACTCAGGTCCGGCCCCGCGTCTCCGCCCTCGTTCCCGATCTTGTGACAGGCCGCGCAATTTTCCGCAAACAGTTTCAGTGCGTCCGGCGAAAATGAAATCCCTCCGCCGAGCGTTTTCATATACGCCACAAGCGCCGTGATTTCATCGTCGAGCAGATTGAGTTTCGGCATGATGGAATGCGGCGACACGGACCGCGGCTCGCGGAAATGTTTTTCCAGCCATTCCACAGTCTCTTCGCCCGCGACTTTGTCCAGTTCCGGTCCTACCACTCCGCCTTTGCCGCTGATCTTGTGGCAATAGGCACAGTTCAAGCTGGCATACAGTCGCTGCCCCTGCGCAACAAGCGGGTCCTTTTCAATAATGGGGTTCGTCAACGGACTCACCGCGCCCAGATACGTCAAATATCCGGAAACTCCGATCGCCGCCACTCCAATCAGAGTGAAAAACGGACGGCGCGTCCAGTGTCTCGCAGGTCCGCGGTCCAGCCACGGCAGAAGAAACATAAACAGCACCGATACGCCGGGCAAAACCACCGCACCCAGCCATTCCAACCGTCCGGGAAAAATCTTCAGCGCCTGAAACAGAAACAGGAAATACCATTCGGGACGCGGATTGTAGTTCGCGTCCGTCGGGTCCGCCGGCTCTTCCAGCGCAGCGCCGAAATGGTACGCCAGATATGCCAGCACGCACAGTATGATCAGCGCCATCAATGTGTCTTTGAAAACCGCGTACGGAAAAAACGATTTACCCTCGGCCTTCAGTTTTTTGTAGCGTTCGAGATATTCTTCTTTCCAGTTCATTTTTTATCTCCGTGAAGGTCCCGGCTGGGCGCCTCCGAAATCCCGTGCCAAACCACCAGAAACAAGTGCACTCCGACCACTGCGCCTGTTATTAATGGAAGTATCAATACATGAATCGCAAAAAAGCGTGTCAATGTCACCGCCCCCATCTCTTCTCCGCCTTTAAGAATCTTTGCAATGTACGGGCCGAGCACCGGCACCTGATGAGAAATGTTGGTGCCCACCATCGTGGCCCAATATGCCTTCTGGTCCCACGGCAAAAGATATCCGGTGAAACTGAATCCCATCACCAGCAGAAACAAAATCACGCCCGCTATCCACGTGGCTTCTCTCGGATATTTGTACGCGCCCATGAAATACACTCTCATCATGTGCAGCACCGCAAACACCACCATGAACGTCGCGCCCCAATGGTGCAGTCCGCGGATGAATTTGCCCAT
>CAYHWZ010000308.1:2897-3153 GCA_964359975.1 uncultured Elusimicrobia bacterium
GCCCATCATCACCTGGTCGTTGATGTACCGGATGGAATCGTACGCGTGGTCCGGCGACGGCACATAATTCATTGCCAAAAGAGCGCCGGTCACAAGCTGAATGGAAAATATGAACAGCGTCGCGCTGCCTAATGTGTAGAGCCAACTCACCCATCCGCGCGCTTCCGGAACATGCCGCGCAAAAAGCGCTTTCCAGATTTCTTCCAGACCGAACCGGTTCTTCAGCCAGCCCCAGACCGAATCCACAGCCGTCTTC
>CAYHWZ010000309.1:0-3137 GCA_964359975.1 uncultured Elusimicrobia bacterium
CGTGGTCTGTATCGACGGTGATGGCTCATTCCAGATGACGCTGCCTGAAATGGCCACAGCCGTGCATGAGAAGATTAATATCGTTGTTATCATCATCAACAATTTTTACCTCGGCATGGTGCGTCAGTGGCAGCAGCTGTTCTATAAAGAACGCTACTCGGCCACTTGCCTCACAGTGCAAGGCGGCAAACGCACCAAACAAAACGAGTCAGAACTGAAAAAAATGAAATATCTGCCGGATTTTGTAAAACTGGCGGAAGCGTACGGCGCATTGGGCCTGCGTCTGTCAAAGGACGAAGAAATCGTTCCCATGCTGAAAAAAGCCCTGTCGCACAAGGGGCCGGTTATCCTGGAATGTTTCATCCATCCGGAAGAAAAAGTGTTTCCGATGGTGCCTGCCGGGGCCGGTCTCGACGAGATCATCGTGGATATGGCATGAGCAATATGAACAGAGAACCTAAACATACAATATCGGTGCTGGTGGAAAATAAGTCCGGCGTTCTGTCGCGCATAGCGGGACTTTTTTCCGCGCGCGGATTCAATATTGATTCGCTGGCAGTAGGCGAGACAGAGGATCCTACAGTTTCGCGTATGACCATCGTGGTCAAAGGCGACGAGAAAATATTGGAGCAGGTGGAAAAACAGCTCAACAAGCTGATTGACGTGATCAAAGTGGTGGACTACCTCTCAACGCCCAGAATTGAGCGGGACCTTTGCCTTATCAAGGTAAAGACCGACAAACATAACCGTTCCGAACTCCTGCAGATAGCCGACGTGTTCCGCGCAAAAATCGTGGACGTGGCCGCGGACTCGGCGATTGTGGAAGCGACCGGTGACGAGGAAAAAGTGGAGGCGCTGATCCGCATGCTGGAACCGTTCGGCATACGCGAAATGTGCCGTACTGGAATTGTGGCGATGGCGCGCGGCGGAAAGAGCATGTCCCTGCAGAACCCCGAATAAGGAGCATTTAACATGGCAAAGACCTATTACGACAAAAACGCGGATATAAAACTTTTGAAAGGGAAGAAAATCGTTATCCTTGGATACGGTTCCCAGGGACACGGACAGGCGCTGAACCTGCGCGACAGCGGGATGAATGTGGTGGTCTCAGTGCGTAAAGGCGGACGCGGATACAATCTCGCCATAAAGCACGGCTGGACCGAAGGAAAGAATCTGTTCACAGACAATGCGCAGGCAGTGAAAGGAGCAGATTGGGTCCATTTCCTGCTGCCAGACGAAACTCAGAGAGAAGTTTATGAAAACGAAGTGCGCCCGAACATGAAGAAGGGTGTAGTGCTCGGATTTTCGCACGGGTTCAATATCCGTTTTTATCAGATAACACCGCCGAAAGAAGCGGACGTGGTGCTCATCGCGCCCAAAGGTCCAGGACATCTGGTCCGCCGGACTTATGAAGAAGGTAAAGGCACCCCGGCTCTTGTCGCTGTGGAACAGGACTATTCGAAGAAAGCGCTGAAATATGCGCTGGCATACTGCAAAGCCATCGGAGCCACGCGTGCAGGAGTGATCGGAACCACTTTTGCCGAGGAAACCGAGACGGACAATTTCGGCGAACAATCCGTGCTGTGCGGCGGTGTGGTGGACTTGATCAAGGCCGGATTTGAAACCCTTATTGAAGCCGGATACCAGCCGGAAGTCGCATACTTCGAGTGTCTGCACGAACTCAAACTTATCACGGATATGGTGCAGGAAGGCGGCATCGCATGGATGAACTATTCCATTTCAGACACCGCAGAATACGGTGAGTATTCGCGCGGACCCCGGCTCATAACGGCTGAAACCAAAAAGGAAATGAAAAAAATCCTTTCCGAAATTCAGTCCGGACAGTTCGCTAAAGAGTACTTGCTCGAAAACCGCGCCGGACGTCCGATGCTTATGTCCGCCCGCCGGAACCTGGCCAACCACCCGATTGAAATCGTGGGAGCCAAACTTCGCGCCATGATGCCGTGGCTGAAGAAAAAAGAGTGACCCGGATCCGGATTCAGCAGCAGTCAAAAATTGCAGCTTTGAGGATATAACTTATGCTTAGATCATTTGGAGATATATTTCAGGTCCCGGAACTGAGGAAAAAAGTGCTGTTCACCCTCGCGGTTCTGGTAGCGTACCGGTTCGGCGCAGTAGTTCCTTTGCCCGGCATCAACGGTGAAGCGCTGAAAGTGCTTTTTGAAAGCCAGCGTCATACACTGCTCGGATTCCTCGACATCTTTTCCGGCGGCGCGCTCCGCAGGTTCTCAATCTTTTCAATGGGAATCATGCCGTACATCAACGCGTCCATCATCATGAGTCTGCTGCAGGGCGCGCACGTTATACCTTTTCTGGACCACCTGGCAAAAGAAGGCGAACTGGGCCGCAAAAAGCTGAACCAGATAACGCGGTATCTCACCCTCGGTCTCGGCGCCATTCAATCATTCGGACTGGTGTTCTCGCTTACTAAACTGCCAACGCCCGGAGGCATGGCGGTGGTGGACAATCCCGGAGTCCAGTTTTATTTCCTGAGCGTCATCACGCTGGTTGCGGGCACGATTTTCGTTATGTGGCTCGGCGAACAGATCACGGAATTCGGCATCGGCAACGGAATCTCGCTCATTATTTTTACAGGTATAATCATTGAATTGCCCAGCGGTATAAAAAACCTGTTCAGTCTTTTGAGTCTGGAAGAAATCTCCATTTTCGGTGCGCTGTTTTTACTGGTCATGGTGTTAGGATTCACAGCGTTCACGGTTTTTGTGGAAACAGCCCAACGCAAGATTGCCGTGCAGTACGCCAAGCGGGTGGTCGGACGCAAAGTGATGGGCGGTGCAAGCACTTTTCTGCCCATTAAAGTCGATACATCCGGAGTCATTGCAGTCATTTTTGCCGTATCCATATTGTCCGTGCCCATGACCATAGCGCAGTTTTTTCCGGACAACAATTGGGCCAAGACGTTCATGAACCTCTGGAACCGCGGCGGGTGGCTGTATGAACTGCTGTATGCAGGATTCATAATATTTTTCTGCTACTTTTACAATTCCATCCAGTTCAATCCTAAAGACTTGGCGGAGAATATGAAGAAGTGGGGCGGGTTCATACCGGGTATCCGTCCGGGCGAAGCCACAGCCCAGTATATACAGAAAATATTG
>CAYHWZ010000310.1:0-3134 GCA_964359975.1 uncultured Elusimicrobia bacterium
TCCCGTGGGGCCATAAACTTTGTGTCCGGAAAAAACATAGAAATCGCAGTCCAGGTCCTGTACGTCCGCTTTCAGGTGAGGAACTGCCTGTGCACCGTCAATAAGCACCACAGCGCCGGCTTGATGGGCATACTCAATGATATCGCGGACCGGATTGACTGTGCCGAGCGCATTGGAAACATGCGTAACTGCGACGATGCGGGTACGGCTGTTCAGAAGTTTCTTAAAAGCATCGAGTTCCAGTTCACCTTTGTCGTTGACGGGCGCGACTTTAAGAAGGGCCCCGGTCTGCCCGCAGAGAATCTGCCACGGCACGATATTGGAATGATGTTCCAGCACGGTGAGCACGATTTCGTCGCCGTCTTTAAGAAACTTGCGGCCGTAGGCCTGTGCCACGAGATTGATGCCTTCTGTTGCGCCGCGCACAAACACAATTTCTTTTTCGCTTCCGGCGTTCAGAAACTGGCCAATGCGTTTTCTGGAACCTTCGTAGGCCGCGGTGGCTTTTTCGCTCAAATAGTGCACGCCGCGGTGGATGTTGGCATTTTCCGATGAATAGTAACGGTCAATACTTTCAATAACGGATTTCGGTTTTTGAGTCGTGGCGGCATTGTCAAAGTAGACAAGCGGCTTGCCGTAAACTTGTTGTTTAAGGATGGGAAAATCTTCGCGGAAACGCTCAACGGTGTAAGCGGACGCGGCGGACTTAGATGGCGACTTAAGCGCTGTCATGACTGCTCCGCAGCCAGGAACCGAATCAGACCGTCGCGAAGCGGTTCCAGCTTGATAGACTCGATCATCTCAGACGCAAAAGCGCGCACGAGAATATTCTTCGCCTCAGTTTCGGGAATACCGCGCGAACGGAGATAAAAGAGCATGTCCGGATTCATCTGCCCGATAGTGGCGCCGTGCTTACATTTCACATCGTTTGCCAGGATTTTCAGTTCCGGCTGAGTGTGGACCCAGCTTTGGTCTGAGAGCATGAGATTCTTGTTGTACTGGATGGCGTCAGTCTTTTGCGCGTCGGGTTCCACCTGGATCCTGCCGTTGAACACCGCGCGCGACTGTCCACGCATTATCCCTTTATAAAGTTCTCGGCTGGTGCCGTGGGGTTTAGCGTGCTCAATGACCGTATGGTTGTCCACGTGCTGATTGTCCTGCGTTTCGTAAAGCCCGTTCAGCGTGCAGTCTGCCCCCTCACCATCGAGCACCACCTCGATATCCGTGCGCGAAAGCCGCGCCCCGACGGACAGTGAAAAAGACTCGTACCGGCTGTTTTCCTTCTGCAAGACATTGACGAACCCTGCGTGACAGGCATTTTTCCCCTCGCGCTGAATGCGGTAATGGTCGCACCCGGCGCCTTCACCGAGCACAATTTCCGTGACCGCGTTGCTGAAATAAGAGCCGTCCTGCGTGCAGATATGGGTTTCCACAATCTGAACCTGCGCGCGCGCGCCGAGAACTACGATTGCCTTGGGATACTGCACGGTGGGGGTGCGTTCCGGCGCGGAAATCCAGACGATATAAAGGGGTTTGGAAAGCGGTATGCTGTCCGGAATACGGACCAGCGCACCGTCGGTGAAAAAGGCGTCGTTCAAGTCAACGAGAGGCAGACGACCGGTTTCCGCGCGGTTTTTCCAGCGGGTGGGAATGGTTTCATTTTCCGAGCCCAGCGCCTGGGACAAGCTGACCACATGCGCTTCGCATCCTTCCATGCGGGAAAGTTCAGGCGCAAAAAAACCGTTCACGAAGACCATGAGATAAGTTTCGGGACCGCACATGACAGTCTCTGCCACGCGTTGCGGAGTCCAGTCCGGGAGCTGGGTGCGTTCCGCCAGGCGGAAGGTATTTTGCGAGACCGGTTCCATATTCGTGTATCGCCATTCTTCCATATCGGTCGTCGGAAAACCTTGTTTGATGAACTTGCGGAGCGAGGTGTCTCTGTTTAAATCGTATTGCGCGGACTTTGCGCCCGGGAGTCCGGCGCGCACTCTGGAAAATTCTTCGGTGAGAAAATTCGCGTTCATCGCGCGCAGGGCAGACCGACCTTTTCGATCCAGCCGTAACCCTTTTCCTCAAGTTCCAGCGCGAGTTCTTTGCCGCCGGAACGGATGATTTTGCCGCCGGAAAGCACGTGCACAAAATCCGGCACCACATATTCCAGAAGCCGCTGATAATGAGTGACCAGCACAATGGCGCGCTCTTTACTGCGCATGGTGTTGATACCGTCGGAAACAATCTTTAGCGCGTCGATATCGAGACCGGAATCTGTTTCGTCCAGAATCGCGAGACGCGGCTCGAGCACAGCCATCTGCAGGATTTCGTTGCGCTTCTTCTCGCCGCCGGAAAAACCTTCGTTCACCGGACGGTTGAGCAGTTTTTCGTCCATCTGCACGATTTTGGCTTTTTCTTTTACCAGCGTCAGAAAATCCATGGCGTCGAGTTCCGCAAGGCCGCGCCGTTTGCGCTGGGCATTGAGCGCGGCGCGCAAAAAATAGCTGTTGGAAACGCCGGGTATTTCAATCGGGTACTGGAACGCGAGGAACAGACCCTCGGCAGCGCGTTCTTCCGGCGCCATAGTCGAGAGATCTTTGCCGAGATAGGTGGCGGAACCTTCGGTAATCACATAATTTTCCCTGCCGGCGATGACCTGCGCGAGCGTGCTTTTGCCGGACCCGTTGGGCCCCATGATGGCGTGCACTTCACCGGCCTGGACCTTAAAGTCAAGACCGCGCAATATTTTTTTGCCGTTCACACTGACGCAAAGATGTTTTATTTCAAGCATGAATTTATCCTACACTCCCTTCGAGACTGACGGATAGGAGTTTTTGCGCTTCGACAGCGAACTCCATGGGCAGTTCTTTGAATACCTGTTTGCAGAAACCGTTGACAATCATGTTCACCGCATCTTCCGACGATAAACCGCGCTGGCGGCAATAGAAAAGCTGGTCTTCGCCGATTTTCGACGTTGACGCTTCGTGTTCCACCTGCGAGCTGGTGTTGTTGACTTCAAGTCCGGGAAAAGTGTGCGCGCCGCAGAGGTCGCCCATGAGCAGTGAATCGCACTGTGAATAGTTGCGCGCGGATTCCGCTCCTTTAAGAATCTTGACCATGCCGCGGTACGTGTTCTGTCC
>CAYHWZ010000311.1:0-3105 GCA_964359975.1 uncultured Elusimicrobia bacterium
GTGTAGTTTTTCATTTGTATCACCTCCCTTTTTCAAAGAACATTACAGATGTGCGACTCTAGAAGTGTACCAGTACATCGTCATATTGTCAATGCTTTTCCGTCGGAGAAGCGATGCGGCTAATGGTGAAAAGTGAATGACGCTAACTGCCCCGCAGAATGCGAATGTTTCATGTGAAACATTTCCCCATCAGTCGCGCCGCCTGCCCTTTATCAATGCCGCAGCCAGGCCGGCAACAAACCCTCCGGCATGAGCCCACCAGGCCACTCCCCCAACCTCGCGGCCCATGGTTCGGGCAGTATAAAGCGCCGCAGTCCCGCTGAAAGTCTGCATTAAGAACCAGAACCCCAAGAAGAAAAACGCCGGTATTTCTATCATCCTGCTGAAAACGCCCAGAGGAATCAACGTCAGCACCCGGGCACGCGGGTAGAAGATAAAGTACGCGCCCAGCACACCGGCAATGGCTCCGCTGGCCCCAACCATGGGAATCGCGCTCTCCTGATTGAAGTAAATCTGCGCCAAAGCCGCACAAGCCCCGCATACCAGATAAAAAATCAAGAATCCTGCATGCCCGAACCTGTCCTCAACATTGTCGCCAAATATGTACAAATAGAGCATATTCCCCAAAATGTGCATGAACCCGCCATGAAGAAATTGCGAAGAAATCAACGTGTATGCTTCGCCGAACGGATCCAACCCAAACCTTCCCGGCACCACCCCATAACTGAATATAAACTGTTCCCCCGCCCCCTGACCAGCCAGCATGGCCTGATAAACAAAAACCAGGATATTAATCGCAATCAGCCCAAACCCTACTATGGGTATAGCCCTGGAAGGTATATTATCTCTTAAGGGAATCATATCGTCCTACGTTTTGCTGTCATCCTATAACATTACTCCGCCTCACACCAATGACCTTTTCATCGCCCCGCCGCGTCGCGGATAGTGCGCAGGCGTAGAGCTAACCTTTCTGATTACTGCAATCCACCGTTCCGTCTGCTCATCCGGCAGGAGATACGGTACCCGCTTAATTTTCGAGCACCCCAAAATTCCTGATACCCGATTCAGAGGTGCCTCATCGTTCCATTCCGCTCCGCTGGCCCAAAACAGGCCATGCCCGCCAATTTTAAGAAAAGGCAGGACCAGTTCCACAGCAGTCTGCGGCTTGGCCAGCGCGCGGGCATAGACCAGGTCAAACTGTTCCCGATATTCCGGCAGGCGTGCCATTTCCTCAGCGCGTTCGCTCTGCACTGCGACATTTTTCAGTCCCAGCAACAGCGCCAGTTCCTCAATCCAACCAGACTTCTTCTTATTGGAATCCACTGACAGGTGCTGAAACCCCGGATTCAGGATGGCAAGGGGGATGCCCGGAAACCCTGCACCGCACCCTACATCCAGCGTGCGCCTGGGCTGAATTGTTTCATGTGAAACAAAGAGTTCCGGCAGTCCCGATTGTGGAAAAATCGCATCAAGGAAGTGTCTATTGTATAATTTGTCTAAATCATTATGAGAAATCAAGTTGAATTTGCTGTTTGTGTTATCCACAAAATCGCGGTACATGGTGAATTTCTTGTGGATTTCTGTTAATTGCTGTGCAGAAAGGGGGAGTTTCTTCAACGCATCTACAAAGGCCTGTTCCTGCGGTATCAATGCAGCGGGGAGGGGGAGAGGGGGACTACTTCTCCAATTGTTTACGCAAGAAGAGTAGGCGGCACTGATTTTCCATCATGGAAATGCGCGCAGCCGCCTGCTGGATATCTTTGCCCACGGCAAACGCGCCATGACCGCGGATAAGCGCCACTGTATGTTTGCCCAGTGTTTTTGGAAAATGATCCGCCACGCAAAGTGAACCTTCGCCGTAAGGACACTCAGTCATGACCGGAATTTCCGGGATATAGAGCGAATCCGAGTCCATTGTCTTAATCACAGTGTGGTCCCAGGAAAGCGCGGTGGCAAAAGGGGGATGAGCATGCACGATAGCGCGGATTTTCTCGTCGGACTCGTTTGCGAGATAAATGGCACGGTGGACAATAGTTTCCGACGACGCGCCCTTGTCGCGCAGAGTGTTGTCCAGATTGACTGAAACTATATCCGTGGAGGAAAGACTGCCGAGCAAAGAGCCGGTGCGCGTGACATAGATGGTGGACCCTTTGCGCATGGAAATATTCCCGCTGGTCATATGGATCAACCCCGACTCCCACAGCATCCTGCCGAATTTAACGAATTCTGTGTACATGGCTTCTATAAATATACCAAAATTTACCTGCAAGCGCTATAAGGCGGCAGGTTCAGAGACATCAGGCAGTGATTGACTTTAACCCGGTCATTATGTACACTTTAGTTTACATATGGTTGACATAAGGAGCGGACATAGACATGCTTGCGGATATTGAACTCAATCCCAGAACAATAAGAACATTGTCGGAGATAGATTCTCTGCGGAATCAGATTGCGGAAAGTTCTTCGAAAGGGTTGTTTGTGCCGGCCGTTCAAAAGGAATCCGCAATAATAATGGCGTATGCTTCGACAACAATTGAAGGAAGCACATTGACGCCGCAGGAAGTCACGCAGGTTTCCGACGGGGAAAAGCCGCGAAAATCCGAGACCCACATTCAAATGGTGAAAAACTACCTGAACGTTATTCAATGGATACGGCAAAATGAAAACACTGATGTTATCACGGACCGGACAGTTTTTGAATTGCACAGGATTATCGGGGAAGATGCGGTTGACGATGGTCCTGTCGGCAGATACAGGAAGGTGCAGGTATATGTCGGAGATCATACTCCGCCGCCGCCTGGGAGGGTGCCGCACTTGATGAAGCAGTTTCTGATTTGGCTGAACAACGACAGCCACCAATACCATCCTGTATTATGTTCAGCGATTGCCCATTTTCAGATTGCGACAATACATCCGTTCCGCGATGGTAACGGCAGGGTCGCCAGAGCATTGGCCAGTTGGGAACTGTACCGGCGGGGGTTTGACACACTGCATATTTTTACGCTCGACGATATTCTGCTGGAAAACAGGAAGCTGTACTACATGCAATTGAGCAAGGGAAGAAAGCCCGGCGGACTGTCCGACTGGCTCGAATACATCTCCGAT
>CAYHWZ010000312.1:0-2600 GCA_964359975.1 uncultured Elusimicrobia bacterium
TTCATCTTAAGCACTTTTTTCAAAAGCTTCTCGTCCAAGTACGGGCCTTTTTTAGTTGATCTTGACATGTTATGCGTTCACCTGTTTTTCAGCAGCGCCTTTTTGTCTGCGGGAAAGAATGAGCCAATCCCAGACTTTTCTTTTGCGCGTTTTATATCCTTTTGCCGGTTGTCCCCATGGCGATGACGGATGATTGTTCCCTTTGGAACGGCCTCTGCCTCCGCCGTGCGGATGATCCACAGAATTCATTGCAGTCCCGCGCACCGTGGGTCTTATTCCCATATGACGCGAACGTCCTGCATTTCCCAACACCACATTTTCATGATCCAAATTGCCTACCTGCCCAATCGTGGCGCTGCATCGGACAGAGATGAGACGAATTTCACCCGAAGGCATTTTAATTGTCGCATAGTCGCCTTCTTTGGCCATAAGCTGCGCAGAAGCGCCTGCAGAGCGTACCATCTTACCGCCGCATCCTGGATGAAGTTCAATATTATGCACCACAGTACCTTCCGGCATATCCGACAAAGCCAGACAGTTCCCGATTTTTATTTCCGCCTGCGGTCCTGAAAGAACACTGTCCCCGACTTTAAGACCTTCCGGCTGCAAGATGTACCGTTTCTCACCGTCTGCATATTGAAGCAAAGCGAGTCTGGCCGTACGGTTGGGATCATACTCAATGGCCGTCACTTTTGCGGGCACTCCGGCCTTATCCCGTTTAAAATCAATGATTCGGTATCTGCGTTTATGACCGCCGCCCTGATGACGGACCATCACTTCGCCGGTATTATTGCGTCCGCCCTTCTTGCTCAACGAAACTGTCAGCGACTTTTCAGGTTCTTTTTTGGTCAGACCTGAAAAATCTTCGACTGTTATGAACCGTCTTGACGGCGTGTACGGATTAAATGATTTAGTAGGCATATTGAATTATACCAGCTCCTGATCCATCTTGATTTCCTGTCCCTTCTTCAACTTGACTATCATTTTCTTCCACGAAATCCGGCGCCCTTGAGGACGGCCCATTGCCTGACGCCGCAGTTTGCCGGTAAAGTTCGCGGACTGAATTTTTTCCACATTCACCTTAAATATCTTTTCCACAGCTTCTTTTACCTGCGGCTTAGTCGTGCCAGGCGCCACCTTAAAAACATACTGGTTATATTTTTCACGCAACTGAGTAGACCTTTCAGTTATCAACGCTCCGCGCAACAGAGAATAATTATTCACAGACATTGAACTGCCTCCGGGGTGAACACAATCTTTTTTGCATGAAGGACATCGTATGGATGCAGATTCCTGCATTCAATGACTCTGAAATCAGGCAGATTTCTCGATGCCTGGGCAATCTTGCCGTCGCTCTTATCCAGCACCAGCAACGTCTTACCGGGCAGATTCAGACCCTTCATCCAACTCACAAAAAGTTTTGTTTTTACTTCCTTTAAATCAGGTTTGCCAGATACCACAATATCTCCGCCGGTTGCTTTTGACGAAATGGCCTGGGCCAGCGCTGCGCGCACTTTACTTTTCGGCAAATCACGGCGATACGAGCGGGGTTTGGGTCCGAATATTATGCCTCCGCCTTTCCATAGAGGTGAGGTCGAAGTACCCGCGCGTGCCCGGCCGGTATGTTTCTGTTTCCAGGGCTTTTTCATGCTCCCTGAAACCTCAGAACGCGTCTTGCTTGAATGGGTTCCCTTTCTCTGGTTCGCCAGATAAGCTGTGACCACTTCATGCAGAAGATTACGGTTCACCGACGCTCCGGAAATCTTTTCAGGCAGCTGAACTGTGCCGGAAACTTTACCACTTGCATCCAAAATATTCAGATCCATTATATTTACTTACCTTTCGCGGCCGGTTTCGGCGCGGCTTTCTTAACAGCTCCGGCAGACTTTTTGGTCGCTTTTGGAGCAATCACTGCCTTATGCTTGCGTGCTCTTCCGGTTTCTTTTACCACCACAAATCCCTGCACGGTCCCCGGAACAGCTCCTTTAATCAAAATCAGATTATCCTCTTTCACAACCTTCACAACCTCGAGTTTCTGCGTAGTTACCCAATCACTGCCCATACGGCCCGGGCCACGCGTTCCCTTCAGCACTCTTTGCGGTTGACCGGAACCTCCGCCGCTGGAACCTGGCGACCGTTCCTTGTCAGACGCACCGTGCGACGCAGGCAGACCGCTGAAATTGTGTCTTTTCATAACACCTGCAAATCCTTTACCTTTGGAACGCCCTGAGACATCCACATAATCGCCGGGCGAAAAAATGTCCGGTGATATTGCCTTACCCACATGAGGTTCCAACGCCTTCAGTTTTTCCGCATCGTTGACTCTAAATTCTCTGAGCCATTTAACCGGACCAACGCCGGCTTTCTTAAATTGACCGATGTATGCTTTAAGCAAACCTTTTTCCTTCACTTCACCGACTCCAAGCTGGACAGCACTGTATCCGTCCATCTTTTCTGTCCGCAAAAGTGACGCAACACATCCTCCGGTATAAATCACAGTTACAGGCAGACGTTTACACTCATCGGTAAAAATCTGCGTCATCCCGACCTTTTGCCCCAGAATAACTTTCATGGGAAAAGGAGTTTCAACTGCCTTCTGT
>CAYHWZ010000312.1:2610-3097 GCA_964359975.1 uncultured Elusimicrobia bacterium
TCTGCAGGTTCGCTTTTAGACTCTTCGTTTGTTGTAATAGTTTCTTCAGCCATGATACTCAGGTTTTAATCTCCACTTCAACACCGGCCGGCAAGTCGAGTTTCATCAACTCTTCCACCGTCTTCGGGGTAGGTTCCACAATATCCACCAACCTCTTATGAATTCTCATTTCAAACTGGTCACGTGACTTTTTATCCGTATGAGGTGACCGCAACACTGTCCATTTCTTAATTTGTGTCGGGAGCAGCACAGGACCGGAAATTGTTGCGCCGGAACGGCGCACAGTTTCCACAATCTTGGCCAGAGAATCGTCCAGCATCCGGTGATCGTAGGCACGGAGCCGTATCCGGATTTTCTGTTGATTTGCAACTTGCTTTTCAGCCATAATCAGTCCCTTTGCCCAGTCACTTGTCTTTTGTCACTCTTCACTCTTGAATCTCCACCACCACGCCGGCTCCCACAGTGTGTCCGCCTTCACGGATGGCAA
>CAYHWZ010000313.1:0-3085 GCA_964359975.1 uncultured Elusimicrobia bacterium
TGAAATCCCGCCGCTGACTTCTTTCGGCACCTGGGCCTTTTTGATGATACCGACGTCCGCGCTGATAAGATTTTGCCGAGAAAGTCCCACGTGCAGATTGGCCGCGGGCTTGTAAAAAGAGCCGAGGTCCATGGTGAACCCGGACGCAGAGTTGCCGAACGTATTGAAAGTAGCGCGCGTGAACTCGTCGGGTTCCACTTCGCGCCGGAGAAATTTCATTCCCAGCCCAATCCCAAGCGATTCTTCTTCGCCGCGCAAAACAATATCGTTCAAAGTCCGCGCCGCCTGCAGGAAAACCGTTTCCTCCGTATACAAGTCCGAGTTGCCGAACCGCATATACGACACGCCGAACGTACCAATCAATCTGCGGAACGGCACAGCCGCGGCGATATTCGACACACTAATATCCGGCGATTTGTATCCGGGCACACTGCCGTCGGGTTTGGGCAGACCCGCATACAGATTCTGATACTCGAAGATGAACTGACTGTTTTTCATCAAAGCCAGCATGGCCACATTGACCTGACCGGAAAACGCATCGCATTCGCCCGCCACTACCGCTCGCCCCAGCGCCGCATGACGCGCGCCCCCGCCGAAATTGAGAAACGCCGCATTAACGAACGAAACAGACATAAGTATAACGGCCGTGGAAAGTGGAATCCTCCGATTCGGCGGACAGGGGTGGAAAGTTGAAAGTAGTGGAAAAATCAGAGCCGCTATGTTCTTTCTTTCCACTTTCAACCTTCCACTTTCCACTCTTATCACTTTCCCGTTCACCGTATCACCACACAGCTACCTGCAATAGTCTTGGTGCCGAGCGTCAGACGATAGAGATACAGACCGCTTTCCACTGCGTCGCCCGAATCATTTTTACCGTCCCAGATAAGAGAGTCCCTGAGCGAACGGACCGGAGTGCCGCGCGCAGTGTAGATTTCAAGACGGTTAACTCCCGATGCGCCGTCCACGACAAATTCCAGCACTTCCCCCAGATGCGGAAAAAATGAAGAGCGCACCACCTGTTTGAGCTGATTTTCTCCCGACGGGTCGAGCGCGTACGGCAGAGTTTCAAACAGCGCGTATCTGGAGAGATGTTCGACAGGCACGGTGACTGTCTGGGCATTGGTGTCCACTGAACCGCCGAGCCGCACCCAGCTCACACCGCTCCAACGGTAGATCCGCAGCCGCGACGCGTCCAGAGCCAGGTCGTCCACCACATTCTGAAAATAGCGGAGAGTCAAAGTGGCCTTACGCGAAAACGAAAGCGACAGCCGGGTCCCGGATGGGTCAACAGCAAAAAAATCGTACACAGCGGCAGGTTCCGTGTTGGCCACTTCCGGTGAAAGAGCGAAAACGTTCTGATTGTCCGCAATAAGGTCCGCGGAAGTTTTTGTCTGAATGAGAATGGGCGTCGGCGTCGGGATGGAAAATGCCGGCACGAGCAGAGACGTGGCCGCCGCGCCCGACGTCTGGTCCGAGGGCAGAGTGATGGTGGTATCCCGTGTGACCTGAGCCGTCTGCGTGACCGACTCCAAAACCTCGATGGTAAAATAAGTGTTCGGCGCGCCGGACGGCAGGAGCGAAATACCCGAATCCGACCGCGCGTCGATGTAGTAGTCAATGCCCGGCACATTCACGTTTGAAGAAGCGATTTCAAAAGTGTAGCTGTTCCCGCTCTTTGTCTTTGTCGAAACAGAATCATTGAACGAAGGCGAACCTTTCGGTTTCCAGAACACGCGCAGAGTGGTGAGCGTTTCGCCCGGCGGAGTGGGGATAGTTGCCTGCAGTTTCAGCGGCTGGTTCGGATACGCGAACTGCGAAAGCGGAGTGTGCGTGATTTTCGGGCCTGTAGGCGTGGCGGATTTCACCTGGCTTGCTCCGGACAGGGCCGTGGCTCCCTGACCCGGCAGGTCCAGCACCGCCCTCACACGGTAAGAATAGCTGATACTATTGGTCAGTCCTTCGTCCACATACGACGTAGAAGTCCCGGAAACCGTGAACGTAGCCACAGTCACAAAATTGTCAGACGTACGTTCAAGCGCGTAATGCTTGAGATTTTTTTCAAATGAACCTTTTTTGTTCCAGGTAAGTGAGACACTCTGCGGACCAGCGGTTGCCTGCAGGTTGCGCGGGATGGACGAGATATTGTAAAGCGGCGTGCCCGACGAAAACGCCACCGGGATAGTCACGAACGTGTCGAACGCAAAACTGGTGTTGCCGTCGGAAGTGAACGCCGATGTCTGGTCCGGAATACTTTCCCTGCCGCCTTTACCTTCGCCGTCCTTAAGAATTGCCACGATTTTAAGCTGAGCGCCGGCTGGAATACCGACGGGCGCGCCGGCCGGAGTGGTGATGCCTTCAAAAAGAGTGGTCCACGGTATGGCGATTTCCATGGCGCCGAAACTCGGCTGGGCTGATTGAGACAGCGCCTGCGACACAGCTTTCTGCACGGGCCGGAGCGGCGAATTCTCGAAATGAAAAAAACCGTGACTGCCGTCCGCCGGGTCCACGCGCATGCCGTATGAGTTCCACTGAAACATCGGAGTAGCGTCCGCGGGAAAAGTGTGTTTACCGTTCCACCACCAGTTGTAGCTTGAGTTGTCCGCGCCGCCGCTGGTGTTGCGCAGCTGCGCAGAATCCGTCAAACCGTTAAGCCCCGTGGAAATGTACACAACCAGCGCCTTGGAACTGTCCGCGCCGGCCACTGCCAGATAAAAATTGGAGTTGTCCCACGTCGCGTACATGCTGTGCAGGTCCGAAGCAATGCCGTACGGACTGTCGTTGCCGGAATCCTCGTAAACCTGTTCGTCCAGGTTCCAATCCGTGATTTGACCGTCAATGGAGATGCCCCGGCTGGCGCGGGAAGTAGTGGCAGACGCCTGCCCAAAAAACAGGAAGTAAACCACAGAACAGAAAAGAATAGCTGAAAAGAAGCGCAGGAACTTCGTGACCGGTGAAGATACCCCTCTGGAATCTAACCCCACCGTCTTATTTTAGCAAAATAAAAGAGCGGTGTCTGCAACAGGCCGGGCGGTACAGTTATTACTCTATCCCTGCCTGACCCCGCATGCGACCCATGCCTGCCAGT
>CAYHWZ010000314.1:0-3077 GCA_964359975.1 uncultured Elusimicrobia bacterium
CGATAAGTTCGCGCGAAAGAGGAAACTGGGACCGCAAGTTCTCGTCGGTCTCTTTGCGCGTAGCTTTGTATTCAGGGTCAATTTTGTCGCGAAAAGTGGGGCCGGGCGCATCAAAACAAATGGCCATGTGGTCCGGCTTTTGCTCGCGGATAAGACGGAAAAGCATCCGGGCAAAACCGTAGATGGCGTTCACAGGTTCACCCTTGGAAGTAGTCAGCGGAGGTACAGCATGGAACGCGCGGTGCAGATAACCGTGCGCGTCAACCAATATCAATTTTGGCATGTATTAATAATGAACGTCAGAGGTGCAAAAGTCCGAAGCAGTCAAGGTTTGCTTTTCTTCTCCATAAGCGACATTATTTCCCGTTCCATTTCATGTTCCATGGACTGAGAAAGGCCGATATACTTCCTGCGGATAATTCCCTCCTTATCCACAATCATAAAAGTGGGCAGAGAGCCGACTCTGTAACGATATGCCACATTACCGGTTGCATCGTGTGCCACTGTATGCTGCACTTTGGCATGTTTGACATACGGAATCACTGGATCAAGAGAATCGTCCATACTCACGGCAATCAGTGCAAAATCCTTGCCCTTCATTTTCTCGTTCAAGCGGACCATTATCGGGGTGGAATAACGGCAGGGCGGGCACCATGTGGCCCAAAAATCAAGCAATACAACTTTGCCCCGGAGTTCGGAAAGAACTATTTTTTTGCCCGCCAGACTTTCCAGGGTAAAGTCAGGCGCAACATTTCCCACCTCGGCCTTTGGAGCAGCTTCTGCCTCGCCTGTAGTTGACTTAGAACCGCACCCAATGAGCAAAAACATGAGCGCAATACGGATGATATGAGCCATAACAATGTACTTTAACAATTTCGACAATTAAAGTCAAAAAGCTATGGTCTTTCGTGGCTGAACGCGTAATACGTTATGAGAGTGCGGATATTTTCACGCAGCGGCAATCAACTGTTTCATTGCATAGAGGATTCTCTCGCGGCTGAACCCGGACTCGAATTTTATACCCACCAGATGAAAGTCGTCGGTGTCGCGCACCCACTGCACTTCCCCCGGCAGGTCGGCAAACTCGAACCGTTCATTGATCTTAAACGTCACGGAAGCCGGTTCCCATTCCTCCATCGAGAAATACGTTTTCACCTGAATACCGGTCAGCGAAAGGTCCACAATCGTGCCCCAACAGTTCATCATGTCGGTCTTCAGCGCGCACGGTATCATGGTTCCCATCCGGATATGTTCTCTGCGGTTGTCGATCATCATATTTGTACCCTCCCTGCTCCACTATACAGGGAACTGCCTGCCGAATACTTCACATTTTTGTAAACAATTTGTAACTGCATTGAGCCCTTATTATTTTGGCTAACTCCTGTTATAATTAAAAAATGTACCGTAAACTGCTGATACTGGCGGCGATTCTGTTCTGCGCAGACAGACTGCTTTTTGCAATGCCTCCTGCACCGGGAATTCCCTGGCCGGCGGATGAACCATGCCAGGTCAATAAGACCGCGGCCGAGGAGCGCATCAATTATCAAGCCCGTTTTGCTCCGGGATTGGCTCCCGCGATTTCTCATACCACCATCACTATAGCGGTCGTCCGTGTGGATTTTCCCGACAGACCCATGACGAAGACATTGGCAGAAACTGAAGCGCTCTTCTCAAAATTCACCACATACTATCTGGAAAATTCGTACAACAAGTGCTTTTTCAAGGTGATTATTTCAACAGGCGGCGCAGGGGGTAACGGCGCTTTCCGCATGCCGCGCCCGATGAGCACTGGAACATCAAATTATGCCAAAGGCACATCAAGCGATTACGGGGGTCTTCTCATTGACGCTATCAGCGTCTCAACCACCACAGGGTTCAAGCCGAGTGTGCAGGGCGTGTTGATATATCATGCAGGCGAAGGCGCTGAGACTGCAGTAGATTCATCCAAGTATATCTGGTCAATGGCCCGCTACGATCTCAGCGTGGCATTTGTCCCTGAGCTTGAATTTTCTTCAATCGACCCATTGGGAACCATCTGCCATGAGACTGGACATTTGTTTGGTCTTCCCGACCTGTACAACACGATAACCGGGAAGAGCGCGGTCGGGGACTGGAGTTTGATGGATGGCGGAGGATACAGCGGCACGCCGCAAGGTTCCAATCCTGCGCATCTGGACCCATGGTCCAAACAGTTCCTGGGATTTTCCGCGCCTCAAACCTTGCCTGTTTCTGCATCAATTTCCACTGCTGTAGTTGTATCTGAACTGACGCGGAACGGATTCTTAAAAATCCCCATTCATGTAAGCGATGTCGGCGGTACAAAAGAATACTTTCTGCTGGAATACCGCAGCACCTCAGCCGCAAAATACGACACTTCGCTTCCCGGTCAGGGATTGCTTATATGGCACATTGACGACAATTTGGCATCTAACGCGGCTCTGCTTTACTATAACCTGATAAATATTTTTTCGTACCGCAGAGGAGTTGACCTAGTTGAAGCGGACAGTTCGGATTCATCCAGCAACGGCGGCGACAAGGGAGACCCTTGGCCCGGTTCAACAGGGAGCACCACTTTTCAATACCCCAAATCCAGCGCGTACAGTGGCGCGGACAGTTCCATCAAAGTGCAGGATATTACAGTCACGGACGCAAATGTCGCCATGACTGTAAAGAATCCGATTACCGAGGCGCACTACTTCATACGCGGGTACGTAAAAGACGGCAACGGTACAGGCATAGCCAACGTGACTGTTTCTTTGTCCGGCACCAATACCGGCACTTACACCACCGGAATAACCGGCTATTTTGAATTTACACTGCTTGCACCCGGCGGATACACACTGACCCCGGCCAAAGCAGGCATGACATTTATCCCGCCCAAACGCGCGATTTCGCCGCTCAATGCCGACAGCGACGGACAGGATTTCCAGGGCACTATCATCACTGTCAGCGCGGCGGAAGTAAAAGTACAGGCAGGTACGCGCGGATTCATCAATCCTGCAGCCAACGACCAGGCAGCTATCTCATTCAGACCCAGCGCGGCATGCGGAGTGACTGTCAAAGTTTATTCTCTTGCC
>CAYHWZ010000315.1:0-3076 GCA_964359975.1 uncultured Elusimicrobia bacterium
CGTCAGAACAGAAAGCTGACATACCCTTCAATATTCGGTCTGGATGTATCCCGGAAGAGAGCCGCTGAACTCGTCGCCGGAGCGAAAAAAGACCTGAAAGGGTTTGGCGCGCGGGGACAGATTTTGAACGACCTGGCGGATTATATTATTGAACGCACTTTTTAAGAGGTAACGCATAAATGGTGATAATGGATATGATAAAAAACCCCGAAGACCTGAAAAGTATAAAGAGAGAACTTCTGCCGCAAGTATGCCGCGAAATCCGCGACCGTATCCTCGACGTAGTTTCGCGCAAGGGCGGTCACCTCGGAGCATCGCTCGGAGCAACGGAAATCGCCGTGGCCCTGCATTATGTTTTCAACACGCCCAAAGATAAACTTGTCTGGGACACCGGACACCAGGCCTATCCGCACAAACTCCTCACAGGCCGGTTCGAAAAATTTGAAACTATCCGTCAGTACGGCGGCATATCAGGATTCCTCACGCGCAAAGAGTCTGAGTACGACACATTCGGCGGGGGACATGCGTCTACTGCTATTTCAGCGGCGCTCGGTATGGCAGCGGCGCGCGATTTGCTGAAGGCGGATTACAGAGTGGCGGCTGTGGTTTCTGACGGATGCATCACCGGCGGTATGGCGTACGAAGGTCTGCAGAATGCAGGACACATCGGCACAGACATGGTAGTAGTGCTGAACGATAACCAGATGTTCATCTCGCACCGTGTGGGCGCCATGGGTACATTTTTAGCCAAACTTTTGACACTCGGTATCGTGACCAAGTGGGAGAAAAAGCTGGAGAAATTTTTGGCACGCATGCATTTCTGGGGTTCAGCCTTGGTCCGTCTGGGAAAACGGCTTAAAGTCCTGCTTTTCCCCGGCATACTTTTTGAAGAAATGGGATTTGCCTATTTCGGACCTGTGGACGGACACGACATTCACCGTCTGGTGGAAGTCCTGCAGGTCATCAAGAATTTGAAAGGCCCTGTCCTGCTTCATGTGATTACTAAGAAGGGAAAAGGTTACGAACACTCTGAAAAAGATTTGTTCGGCTGGCATGCTCCGGGAAAATTCGACGTGGCGACCGGTAGTGTGCTGAAATCCACCGGAGCGCCCACACCGTACACAAAAGTTTTTGGACAGACGCTGGTACGTATCGCCAAAGAAGATCCGCGTGTAGTGGCCATAAGCGCAGCCATGCCTGAGGGCACCGGCACTGATATCATGCGGCAGGAACTGCCCGACCGTTTTTACGACGTGGGATTGGCGGAACAGCACGCAGTTACTTTTGCAGCCGGCATGGCAACGCAGGGGCTCCGTCCCGTAGTGGCCATTTACTCCACATTTTTGCAAAGAGCGTTTGACCAGATGGAAAACGATGTCTCGCTCCAGAACCTGCCGGTATTTTTCGTTCTGGACCGCGCAGGTCTCGTCGGTGACGACGGTCCCACTCATCACGGTGTTTTCGATCTCAGCTATATCCGTATCCTGCCCAACTTTGTGCACATGTCGCCCAAAGATGAAAATGAGCTCCAGCACATGGTCTACACCGCGCTGAAATATGATAAGGGACCGATTGCATTGCGCTATCCGCGCGGGTCCGCGCTTGGCGTGGCCATGGACAAAGAGTTTAAGCAGATTCCCATCGGACAGGGCGAAATTTTGAAAGAGTCCGCGCAGGACGAGACCTTTATCCTTGCTCTTGGTTCCACTGTCTATTCGTCATTGGACGCGGCCAAACTGCTGGAAAAAGAAGGTCTTTCCGTCGGAGTGGCAAATATGCGTTTTGTCAAACCCATTGACAAGGCATTGCTCAAAGGACTGATTGCTAAAGGTGTGCGCAGATTCGTCACTGTAGAAGAAAATATGCTTGCCGGAGGGTTCGGCAGCGCTGTGATGGAAACGCTCGAAGGGGAAAACTGCGCAGTGCACCGTATCGGTATCGACGACCATTTTACCGAGCATGGCACACAGGACATCTTGCGTGATTTGGAAGGACTCACCGCGCCCAAAATCGCGGACAAAGTAAAATCAATTCTCAAAAAACAGACAGTAAAAGTAAGCTGAACAAACGCAAGCGGTTGGACCAGGTGCTGGTTGATCGCGGCTTTGCCGAGTCGCGCAACAAAGCCCAGGCCATGATTCTGGCGGGACAAGTGCGGTTGAAAATTGCGGGTTCCCGGATAAAGCCCGGCACTCTGGTGCTTGACGGAACTGAAATCAGCGTAACCGCTCTGCCGAAATACGTTTCGCGCGGCGGTGACAAACTGGAACCTGCCCTGGACCGCTGGTCCGTCGATGTGCAGGACAGGATTTGTCTGGATATCGGTTCTTCGACCGGCGGGTTCACCGATTGCCTGCTCCAGCGCGGAGCAAAAAAAGTTTATGCTGTGGACGTTGGCCGCGGACAGATGCACCCGAAGTTACGGAACGACCCGCGTGTCGCGCTCTTTGAAAAAACGCACATCCTCAACTGGACGCCTCCTTATAAGGAAGAAGAGTCCGATGCTCCAACACTGGCAGTAATGGATTTGTCATTCATTTCGTTGAGGAAAGTCCTTCCTACAGTTAAGAATCTGTTATTCCCCCTCGTGGAGGGGGAAAAGAAGGGGGTGCCGTTGCCTTTACCTGAGAGGGAAAAAGGGGTATTTAATAGGTACGACCTTAAATCTGTCCGTCAGTTGTTAAGGAACAGAATGACCCCGGCTGAGACAATTTTGTGGTCAAAGCTGAAGGGAAAACAGATAGCCGGAATAAAATTCCGCAGGCAATATTCAGTAGGGAAATATGTTCTGGATTTTTACGCGCCGGAAATAAAGCTGGCGGTTGAAATCGACGGCGATGTGCATGCGATAGGCGACAATCCGGGACGCGACGAGCAGAGACAAAAATATGTTGAGTCGTTCAGCATCAAGGTGTTGCGTTATACAAACAACGAAATTTTCACTAACTTGGCCGGAGTACTGCAGGACTTATACAACAACGCCACCCCCTTCCGCCTCACCGGCGGACTCGTGTGTTCCCCCTCGATGAGGGGGAAAGAAAAGGGGTTATCTTCAAGGGAAAAAGAAGGGCGGTTG
>CAYHWZ010000316.1:0-3076 GCA_964359975.1 uncultured Elusimicrobia bacterium
GATTGGCAAAGAGGTGCAGGAATCTGAAATCCGTTTTACGCTGAAGACAGCTTTTGAACATGGCTGGAAAACTGTGAAACTTTATTTCATGTATGGTCTGCCGACGGAAAAGCAGGAGGATTTGGAAGGGATTATCCGGCTGGTGAAGGATTCGAGACGGGACAATCCGCGGCTGGCGCTCACGCTCACGCTTTCGCCTTTTGTGCCGAAACCACATACTCCGTACCAGTGGTGCCGGCAGGACAATCTGGAGACGGTGCGGGATAAACTGACGTTTCTGAAAAGGGGAATTCCGTCGCAGGTGCGCGCGCATGGGCTGGAACAGATCATGGTGGAAGGTGTGCTTTCGCGCGGGGACCGGAGGTGCTCGGCTCTGCTGGAACATGCGTGGAAGATTGGCTCTAAATTCGATGAGTGGGGCGAAAGGTTCAATTGGGGAATCTGGCAGGAATCGTTCCGCATTACCGGTCTGAATCCTGAATTTTATTGTTTCAGAGAGAGGACGGAACAGGAACGGTTTCCCTGGGACCACATCGAAGGCGGTCCGGACAGGAAAGCTCTGTGGAATGATTATCAGACGGCGCTCCGGCAGGCCACGGAACCTTTGGGCGAACCGCATCTTAAACAGCGTCCTCCCGTGCCAGCTTTGAAGGGGATTGAAATACTGAAGGAACGGCCTGTGCAGAGATTGAGGTTTCAGTTGGCGCGGCGGGGTTCGGTGAGATTTTTGTCGCATTTGGAACAGATTGAAATGGTGCGCAGGGTTTTGAGACGGGCGCAGTTTCCGCTTTCGTATACGGAAGGTTTTCATCCGCAGATCCGGTGCTCGTTCGGGCCGGCGGTTTCGGTGGGGTACGAATCGGACTGTGAGTACTTTGAAGCGGATTTTTCGAGGAGAATGGAAACGGAACAGACGGCAAAAGAGTTTGCGGAACAGCTGCCGGGCGGGTTTTCACTGGTGAAAGTGTCGCGAGTGCCGCTCTTTTTTCCGTCCATAGAATCGCTGGTGAACCGCGCGGATTATTGCGTGGAATGGCCGTCAGAATGGGGCCGAACTGTGAGCAGTGAAGACTGGTCCGCACTGATAAAAGAAGCTGTCGCGGGCGGTCTGTGTATTGAGAAAAAAAAGAAGGGCAAGGACGGAAGGGAAATCCTGGAGAAGATCAGTGTGGAGTCTGCTCTGATAGGTTCTGAATGGATAAGTCCCGTATCTGTGACTTTGTCGTTGAAGGTTGGAGCAAAAAAAAATATCAAGCCGGAAAAGCTGGTCTCACTGCTCTTGCATTTGAGCGATGATGAGTGCCGGCTATTGAGGGTCCGGAGGACCGGAATGTTTTCTTTACGGCCTGACGGAACTGCAACGGAACTTTGATTTAAGAGGAGAACATCATGAAACAGGAAATCTTGGCAAACTGCACACCGGACGAAACCCGGATTGCGGTAATCGAGAACAAGAAGCTGGTGGAACTGGGCATTGAGCGCAGGGAAACCGAGAAGGTGGTCGGAAATATTTACAAGGGTAAGGTGGAAAATGTGTTGCCGGGCAACTCGAGCGCGTTTGTCAGTATCGGTCTGGAAAAGAACGCGTATCTGTTCATCTCGGACGTGCTGATACAGGATCATCTCACCGACCGGCTGCATCTGAACAATGTGAATAATGCGCCGATTGACAAACTTTTGAAAAAGGGCGACATTGTGATGGTGCAGGTGGAAAAGGAAGCCATCAGTACCAAGGGCGTGAAGATTTCCATGGACATTTCTCTGCCCGGCAGGTTCATTGTGTTCCTCCCTTATCAGAACAGTATCGGCATTTCGAAAAATATCGAAGACGAGGCGGAGCGGCGCCGGCTGAAAGACCTGCTGGAGGCGCTGCGTCCAAAACGGGGCGGATTTATTGCGCGCACGGAAGCGGACGGGATTGACGATCGCGATTTGAAAAGAGAGGTGCGGTATCTGTGCCGGCTGTGGGAAAATATTCAGAAGAGGTTTCAGACTGCGTCGGTGCCATCGATGATTCACAAGGATCTGGGTCTATTGTTCCAGACTGTGCGGGACATTTTTTCCGAAGACACCGAAGTGTTCATGATTGATTCGCAGGAGGATCAGAAAGAGGTGCACGATTTTGTGCAGATGCTTTCGCCGGATTTGTCGGGCCGGATACAGCATTTCAATAACAAGACGCCTATCTTTGAAGCGTTCAACGTGGAAAAAGAATTGCAGACTCTGCTGCTGCCGAAAATCAGTCTGCCGTCGGGCGGGACCATCGTGATTCAGGAAGCGGAATCGCTCTGCGCCATTGACGTCAATACCGGTAAATTCACCGGCAAGGAATCGCAGGAGGAAACCGTTACGCTCACTAATATCGAAGCCGCGGAAGAAGTGGCGCGTCAGCTTCGTCTGCGGAATATCGGCGGTATCATTGTTATTGATTTTATTGATATGCGCCGCGCGCACAACCGTCAGAAAGTGATGGAAGCGCTTTACCGTGCGACTTCCAACGACCGCGCCAAGATTAAAATATTGCCGCTCACGCGTCTGGGACTTGTGGAAATGACCCGCGAACGGAAACGGCGCTCTATTCTCTCCACTCTCTGTCAGCCGTGTCCGGAATGCGATGCGTCGGGTATGGTGCTCTCAAATGAATCGCTCATGATACTTATCCGGAAAGAAGTGCTGAAGTTGACGCAGGGACGTCCGGAAGGCAAGCTGAGAATTGTGCTCAAAACATCCGTCCTGCCGTATTTCAACGAGAGAAAAGAGTCTTTGAAACAGGCGTTCAAACGGGAATTCGAAATCCAGGGCGACCCGTCGCTGGCGAGCGATGACTACAAGATCATAGTCGAATGATTACTGTACATCCCTCAGCTGTAGTTCATCCGAAAGCAAAACTGGGCGATGGTGTGACCGTGGGACCGTTCGTGGTCATTGACGAGAACGTGACTGTCGGCGACAGAACAACGATTGATTCGCATGCGGTGCTGACAGGGTATACGGAAATCGGAAAAGATAACCGTATCGGCGTTGGGGCTGTGATCGGTCTGGAACCGCAGGACTTGAGTTATCGCGGCGAAAAAAC
>CAYHWZ010000317.1:0-3060 GCA_964359975.1 uncultured Elusimicrobia bacterium
GCTCATTATACTATTTTTATCGTACGCGTACGATAATTCATGTGCAGAGGTCTTTATTCAGGAAACATAATGGTCGCAGGATGAATTCCGAAAGCTTAAGTCAACTGTTCTGTCCGCTTTTTGCCGATATCAAGTCGACCATTTTCCAGCATACTCAAGTTGGTCGCCGAAATATTGCAGTGCCGTGCAAGTTCCTGCTGAGTCCACCCCTTTTTCTCCCGCAAAATGCGGATAACTTCTCCCGTAGTGACGCGTGTATGAGAGCGTGCGTGCACAAAATCTTTCAGATTCACTTTCATCGTAATCCTCCTAGTAAACGTGCGGTGTGATTTCCAGAACATAGACAGTGACAATATCCCGGTCCACGATATAAATGACCCTGTACTGCCTGCTCAAACGGGAAGATAGCCAACAGGTGAAGGGTAAAAGTCAAAATGCGGGACAGATTCACCCTTGAGAGTCAAAAAGCAAGGATGAACCCAATCATATTATTTTTTTCTGCTTTCATAATTAAAAGGAACATGTTCGGGTTTGTTGTCTCCCCAATTCAGATCAGTCCACTGCAATACAGTATTTCTGTAATCATTGTCGAGAGACCGAAAGTAGTTTGAAATAGCTTCCGCGTTATATTCGCTATTGGCCAACATGAATTTCTGTGCTTCAATCCGAGTTTTATCATCCCAAGAATGATCCTTACCACCATTCCTGGAAATGATCTCTGAAAGAGAGGCGTCTATTGCCTCGAAATCATCCCTTGCTTTTTTTACTCTACTATTCTGAAGCTGCTGTAATAATATTGTGTTATTGAGATTCGATATTTCCTCATCTTCTTGCATTGCTGCCTTGCGACGCCGGAGCAAAGCTTCATCGTCATCATTTTGCTCATAAATACTGTTGATATAGTTATTCGTCTCGAGTTTGCTTTTTTCAGGTTCGCTATAATTAGTGTAATTACTGTTTCCTATCCTTTGTTTTGTCCAACTCGATCCGTTACTCGCGTTTCCATATGTAAAATTACCCACTTTCTGTTCTGTCCAGCTGGTTCCGTCACTGGAGTTTCCGTAGTTAAAGTTTCCGATCTTTTGTTTTGTCCAACTTTCGCCATCACTGGAATTTCCGTAAGTGAAATTGCCCACCTTCTGCTCTGTCCAGTTGTCCCCGTTGCTGGAATTACCGTAAGTGAAATTACCAACCTTTTGCTTTGTATAGGAATTACCATCTTCATCCGTCCCGTAAGTGAAATTGCCGATTGTTGTTTCATTCCCAGCATAAAGATAAAGGGTCGAGAAAAAAAATGTGGCTATAGCAAATACTTTGCTCATATTATTAGCTCCTTTGGCAGATGAAAGAAGTCATTTTTAGTAGTGGCAAGATATTTTAAATTATACAATAATAGTGACCGCTATTGGCTGTGCAGAAATTAAAAAGTTTTACTTATAAATACTACTTTCGAGTCAAGCGCGCGGACAGGACGGGAACTGCCATGTAACCGCCTTTCACCATCCAGATTCATTTCCCCGCATTTGTACCCCGTGCAGGAAACTGCTATAATCTCTTGTTTGCGGAGGTGTGCCATGAATAAAGACAAACAATCGCTTCTGGGCCGTGTTTCCCTGCTCAAAGGACTGACTTCCAAGACCCTGAAAAAGATTTCCGATTATGCAAAGTTCCGGCGGTTCCGGAGAGGCGAACAGATATTTACCGAGGATTCAGCCGGAGAGTGTCTTTACGTGCTCGTGAGCGGCCGGGTCAAGATTTACAGTACGGTCGGCACGCGGACCAAAACTTTCGCTTTGCTCGACGCAGGGGACTTTTTCGGCGAAATGTCGCTGCTCGGCCAGATGACACGTTCGGCCAGCGCGCGCGCGATTCTGGATTCGGAACTGCTCATCCTCGAACGCAAGGATTTTCACCGGTTCCTCAAAATGGACACAGAGATGACGCTCACCATGCTCGAAACGCTCTGTCACCGTCTCAGACAGGCGGACAGGCAGATTGAAATGCTTTCGTTCGAAAATGTCATCGGCAGGACTGCCATCACTCTGCTCGAACTGGAAAACAAGTACGGTCGGACTGTGGCTGGCGGCAACATCATTGACGCGGACATCACTCAGCAGGAACTGGCCGACCTCGTGGGCACTGCGCGCGAAATGGTGAGCCGGGCTGTGGCGCGGTTCCGCAAAATGAACGCCATCACCATGGACCGCGGTACCGGCAAGATGATCATCCTGGACCGTCAGAAACTTAAGAATTGCATCTACCAATAATCCGCTCCTCTGACCGATAATCATGCTCACTGCGGCTGAATTTTACAAGGACCCTGCGGTCCGGAACCGGATACGCGAATATTGCGGTGTGTCGGACACTGCGTCGGAAAAACAGGCGCGCGAAGAGTCCGTCACCTGCGAATATCTGGTGGGATACGGTCCCGCGCTCACGCACCGCGAGGAACCGTTCCTGTCAGTTTCCAAGCGGCGGTTGGGGTGGATACTCGATTCCGGGCTGGACGTGTTCCGCTCGGTGTGGGATGCCGAAAGCACTCTCGGTGTGCTGGATATCGAATATTTCAATCTGCGTCATCCGGCGGAAGTGCACTACAAACCGCAGGAAGTTTTTGAAAAAGTGGAACCGGTCTTCAAGATTATTCTGGACGTTCTGTCTGAGTTCGGCCTTGTGCCGCTGGTGGTGATGACAGGGCAGGGATACCATTTTTCGTTCCGTGTGAAACGCGGGACCGGCACGCACAAAAAACTGGAATCGCTCGGCAAGGTAATTGATTCGCTGAAAGGCAAATACGCCGCTGTGCACGGACGGCGCACGCATCCTGTGGCCGACGACTGCGCGCTGGGTTTTGACGGGATGGGACGTCTGCTCGAATATATCGTCCACCGCGTGGTGCGCGAACATCAGAAAAATCCGAATGCTATCCCGCTGGTCTGCACCGACGTGGCGATCGGGAAGGGAGAGGCGATTTCTCTCGATTTGTCCATGTACGGAGACCCGATTTACATGCGGGACATCCGGTGCCCGTTCTCGTCGTATCAGAAGCACAAGGTGGCC
>CAYHWZ010000318.1:0-3053 GCA_964359975.1 uncultured Elusimicrobia bacterium
CAAGTCGCCCAAATCCTTTGCGAACACGGTTTCGATGCGCAGACAGTGTCCCAACCCGTTACCTCGCCGCTCCTCTCGTTTTTTACATGGAAAAGCAAAGCGCGGTTCGGCGTCATGTTGACTGCCTCGCATAACCCGTCGGAATACCTCGGCCTGAAGATAAAAGGATCGTTCGGCGGTTCCATCCCGCCCGAAGAAGTGCGCAAAATCGAAAACGCCCTCAGCGCCAAAGAAGTCTCGCTGAAACCCGGCCGGCACGTGCGCAAAGCTAGCGACAATCACCTGCTGGACAGTTACATGGATTATCTGAACAAACATCTGGACACATCCCTTTTCCGGCGCAAGAAAGCCGCAATAGCGCTCGAATCACTCTACGGACCGGGGGGAAAACTCGCGCGGCTGTTCCTCAAACCGTACAAAAATATTTCCATGACCGAGCTTCACTTTGACCGCGACCCCCTCTTCGGCGGACTCCACCCGGAACCCATCGAAGAATATCTCAGCGAACTGAAATCGCACGTTCCCAAATCCAAAGCCGCAGCCGGTTTTGCCCTTGACGGAGACGGTGACCGCCTGGGCGTCACAGACGAGCGGGGACAATACCTCACACCCCAGCAAGTTTTTGCCCTCCTGCTCCATTATCTGTGCAAAGATAAAGGACTGCGCGGCAAAGTCGTCCAGACTGTTTCGCTCGGATATCTCTCAGAGGGAATCGCCCGCGATTTTGGATTGCCGTTCGAAGAAGTGCCCGTTGGTTTCAAGTATGTCGCAGACAAACTGCTGAACGAAGACGTTATGGCCGGCGGCGAAGAGTCAGGCGGGTACGCGTTTTCGCGTTCGCGGAACGACATGCCCCGGCGCAGTCTCCTGCCGGAACGCGACGGTTTTTTTTCCGCCATGCTGTTTCTGGAAATGCTCCTGTCAACTGGCAAATCCGTCAGCGTGCTCCTTAAAGAACTTCAGCAAAAGTACGGACAGTCGCATTACCTGCGCAAAGACATCCTCCTGTCCAAACCTGTGGCGGACAAAGCGAAATTTGTGAAACGCATGCAGACCGTCCTGCCGGACAAATGGCTCGGCATAAAAGTCAAAGAAGTGCGTCCGCTAGACGGTCTTAAAGTAGTGCTGGAAGACGGTTCCTGGCTTTTGATGCGTCCCAGCGGCACTGAACCTCTGCTCAGGACCTACACCGAATCCCGGGAGCGTGCCCGCACGGAAAAGTCCATCGCCGCCCTCGCGCAGATAGTGGAGAAAGAACTATGAACATCCCGACGCCCGGCTTTTTTATGCCGTTGTCTCATCCCTCATCCCTTTTTCTTCTCATCCCTGCTGTTGCCAGGAGTCGCCCATGATAGCCATGGTCATGTCCGCCGGAGAGGGTACGCGTCTGCGCCCCATGACGTACGTTTTGCCCAAACACATGGCGCCCATTGCCAACCGTCCCGCGCTCGAACATACGCTCATCAACCTCGTCCGCTGCGGTATCCGCCGCGCCGTGGTCAATCTGAGCTACAAACCCGAAATGATAAAGAGCCATTTTCACGACGGAGAAAAATGGGGCATCCGCATAGACTACACGTTTGAAAAGGAACTGCTCGGCACAGCCGGCGGTGTTAAAAACGCGGAAAAAATCATCCGTTCCGACCCTGACCCCGACTTTCTTGTCACCAGCGGCGACGGTCTCACGGACTTTGATTTCCGCGAAATAATCCGCTTCCACAAACATAAAAAAGCGCTCGGCACCATGGCGCTCAAAAAAGTGGATACACGCTTCGAATACGGAGTGGTGCACGTGTCGTCCGACAGCCGCATCACCAAATTCGTCGAAAAACCGTCCTGGGCGGACATTTACACCAACACCGTCAACACCGGCATCTACGTTTTTAATAAGGAAATATTCAAGCATATCCCGGCAAAAAGTTTCTACGATTTCGGCAAACAGGTCTGGCCCGAACTGCTCAAAGGCCGCAAACATATTTTCGGATACGAACTTAAATCATTCTGGACCGATATCGGCAACATCACCGAATACCGCAACGCCCAACTCGCAGTGCTTAACGGTAAAGTGCACGTTAAACTGAACGGCAAACAGATCAAACCCGGCGTCTGGGCCGAGGAAGGCGCGCACATTCACCCCCAGGCAGAACTCGAGGCGCCTTGTTTGATCGGAGGGTATTGCAAAATCGGAAAAAATGCTACAATAGCCAATACTGTTGTCGGGAAAGGAACGAGTATCGGCGCACGTGCCAGGGTGCGAAACACCATTATTTGGAACGATGTCTCGATAGGAACCGGCGCAAGATTGGAAAACTGCGTGGTCTGCACCAAAGCCGAAGCGCCGGAAGGTATTTCAATTTCAGACGGTGTACTGTTTTAGCAAGATACTAACTAAATAGGAGAGTGCATAAATGAGCAGAGGACGATACTTTTTCACATCGGAGTCAGTGACTGAGGGGCACCCGGACAAGGTCTGTGACCAGCTTTCGGATGCGGTGTTGGATGAGGTATTACGTCAGGACCCGACCGGACGAGTCGCATGCGAATCGTTTGTCACAGTCGGTCTTGTCATTGTCGGCGGAGAAATCACCACCAAAGGTTACGTTGAGGTGGGAGACCTGGTCCGCCAGGTAGTGCGCGAAATCGGGTACACTGACGCCAAGTATGGTTTCAATTACCAGACCTGCGCCATATTGAACGCCATCGGCAGACAGTCGCCGGACATTGCCCAGGGCGTTGACACCGGTGGCGCCGGAGACCAAGGGCTCATGATCGGTTACGCCAATAACGAAACCGAAGAGCTCATGCCCATGCCCATCACTCTCTCGCACAAGCTTTCACAGCGGCTCGCGCTGGTACGGAAGAAAAAAATTCTGCCGTATCTCGGACCCGACGGTAAATCACAGGTAACTGTGGAATATCACGATACCCGCCCCATCCGCGTGGATGCCGTGGTCATCAGTTCACAGCATACCGACGATATCCTGGACCGTTCCGGCAAAAAAATCACTGAAAAGGCACGCCAGCAGATCATCAATGCGGTTATCAAACCTGTG
>CAYHWZ010000319.1:0-3038 GCA_964359975.1 uncultured Elusimicrobia bacterium
GGTCGCGACTTTGAGTATACCCTTGTCAATGGCTTTGCGGAAATGTTCCACTGCTTCGTCCTCGGTGACATGTTTGACAATGCCTTCGCGGACCAGTCCGCGGATAGATTCGTACGCCAGATACGGATTGAACGCGCCTGCGCCGTATCCCATGAGCAGGGCAAAGTGCATGACCTCGCGCGGCTCGCCGCTTTCCACCACGATACCGACTTTGGTGCGGGTGCCTTCGCGGATTAAATGGTGATGCACAGCGCCCACGGCAAGCAGACTGGGTATGGGCACCATGTCCGCACTGGTCCCCCTGTCGGAAAGAATCAGAATCTGCGCATTTTCCCCCACAGCTTTGGATGCCTGCTTGCACAGTTCATCCAGCGCGGTTTTCAGACCGTCTGCGCCGGGTTCCTTTTTGAAAAGCGTGTTCAGCACTGCCGGTTTAAGACCATCGCGATCCAGTTCCTTTATCTGTGCCATCTGCGCGTCGGAAAGCAGAGGAGAATCCATTTTCAGTTGACGGCAATGGAGCGGAGTTTCATCGAAAAGATTCTGCTCGGACCCGATGGTAGTCTCAATGGACATCACCATATCTTCGCGGAGCGGGTCAATGGGCGGATTCGTTACCTGGGCAAAAAGCTGTTTAAAATAGTTGAACAAATTCTGCGGATGGTTGGACAGCACGGCAAGCGGCGTGTCAATGCCCATAGAGCCGACCGGTTCCTGCCCGTTCAGCGCCATTGGCGCGAGCAAAATCTTCAAGTCCTCGACAGAATATCCGAACGCTCTCTGGAACGCCAGCAGTTGGTAGGGATCGCGTGCCGGAACTGACGATTTGGGAGCAGGAAGCTGCTCGATATGGACAAGATTCTCGTCGAGCCATTTGCGGTACGGACGCTTGGCCGCAATCTCGGCTTTCAGTTCCTTATCTTTCACAATTTTGCCGGACGTGAGATCAACCAGAAACATGCGTCCCGGCTGGAGACGGCCTTTATAGGAAATATTCGGCGGCGGTATATCAATAACGCCCACTTCCGACGACAAAATCACCAGCCCGTCCTTGGTCACCACGTAGCGCGAAGGACGCAGACCGTTGCGGTCGAGCACCGCGCCGACCAGCCGCCCGTCGGTAAATCCAATGGACGCAGGCCCGTCCCACGGTTCCATCAGACATGCGTGATACTCGTAAAAAGCTTCTTTTTCCGGGTCCATCTGGTCATTTTTCTGCCACGCTTCCGGAATCATCATCATAACTGCGTGCGGCAGAGAACGTACCGTATGCACGAGCAGTTCGAGCGTATTGTCGAACATTCCGGAATCGCTGGTCTCGTTGTCTATGATGGGCAAAAGTTTTTCCATGTCCTTGCCGAAAAGTTCGGACTTGAACATTTTCTGACGGGCGTGCATCCAGTTCACGTTGCCGCGCAGAGTGTTGATTTCGCCGTTGTGGATGACATAGCGGTACGGATGCGCGCGTTTCCACGACGGGAAAGTGTTGGTGCTGAACCGTGAATGGATCATAGCCATGGCTGAGGTCATGCTCTCGTCGCTGAAATCCAGGAAAAATTTCGGTATCTGGTGCGCGATGAGCTGACCCTTGTACACGATTGTCCGGCAGGAAAGACTGCAGACATAGAAATCTTCCTCGGACGCGTTGCCGGAATTCTGCACAAAATGTTCGATTCTTTTGCGGATAAGGAAAAGTTTGCGTTCAAAAATATTTTCGTCAGGAGCGTTTGAGCCGCGCTTGACGAAAAGCTGTTCAATCACGGGCATGGCTTTACGCGATTCACTGCCGCATCCCTGCGGGTTTACCGGCACATCGCGCCAGCCGATCACATCCTGCCCTTCTTCGCGCACGATTCTTTCGAAATTTTCCTTGAAAAGTTTTCTGTCGTCGGATTTTTGCGGGAAAAACACCATACCTACGCTGTATTCACCGGGGTTTGGCAGTTTGCCGGGCAGGACTTTCTTAAAAAAATCGTGAGGGAGTTGGAGCAGAATGCCGGCGCCGTCGCCGGTTTCCGGGTCGCATCCGCACGCGCCGCGGTGCTCGAGATTGATGAGCATTTCCAGACCCATCTGCACGATGCGGTGCGATTTTTTGTTGTCGAGCGTTGCGACAAAACCGATACCGCAACTGTCCTTGCCGGTGCGGGTATCTACAAAATTATTGACTTTTTTCGTGTCCATGGCCTTAAATGTGTAAAAAAATTACCAACCTTTTCCTAAGATAAGGAACGGATTCGTGCAAAATGTCTGAGGGATTAACCCTTCAGAGCATCATAGAATTTTATCATTTCTCCGGCTGTGCGGTCAATACTGACCAGTTCGGTGGCGGCGAGCGAGGCGCGGATCATGCCGGCTCTGTGCTGCGGGTTACGGTAAATTCTGTCCAGTTCTTCAAACGCTTTGAGGAGTCCTTCGGGTTGCGGCTGTCCGTTCACGTAGGGCACTTCGAATCCGTTCTCCTTGCCGGTCGGGGCCGTGTTGTCGTGCGGGAAATAGAAGACGGATTCCGGCACAGCGCCGTCGTTCGACGCGATGATGGAGGCACCGTTTACCTGGGCTTTCATGAACCCTGTGGCTGAGGCCTCGCGCCCGTCGTCGGCAAGCATGATACTGGCGTCCACACCGCTGAACAATTTGGGCGCGTCCCAGATGTTGTAGTTGTCGAGCACTATCACGCGGTCTTTCAAATCCTGGTCGCGCGTGACAAGGTCGAGCAGTTCAAACACTACATTCTGCGAGAGATTATCGTTCTGATGGATTCTCCCCCCGACGAAAATCTGCACTTCGGTTTTGAGGAACCGCGCTTTCATTTCCGTATTGGTCAAAAGTTTTTGCAAAACGTCGAACCGTTTGTAGCTGGTGACGCGTCGGGTCCATAGCACGAAACATTTCCCCTGCACTTTTTTGCGCCAGTCAACCCAGAGCCGGTACCGGCGCCAGAGCCACTCGGTGAGTTCCTGTTTGCGCGTTTCTTTGACCGCTATGATTTCATTGTCGGAAAGTTTGCCTGCGTTCTGATATGCCGGATGCTGCCA
>CAYHWZ010000320.1:0-3030 GCA_964359975.1 uncultured Elusimicrobia bacterium
CCGACGGTGGAACTGGTCTCGTTTGTCATTTTGCGCAATCCTGAGAATGTGGTGCCCGTACCCGAAGAGCAGCTCTCGCTCATACCGTTTCCGGCCAACGATATTTTCGTGAGGACACTGACGGAATTCGACCTTCTGATCTTTGAAAACTTTTCATACACGCGGTTCGGCATTCTGCAGGCGCATCTGGAAAATATCCGCACGTTCGTCGAAGAACGCGGAGGCGGGTTTTTGATGATAGGAGGGGACAATTCGTTTTCGCTCGGCGGATACTCGGGTACCGGTATTGAGAAAATCCTGCCGGTCAATCTCCAGCCGGGCGCGGAAACTGTGGAAAGCGGGCCGGCAACTATGAAAGTGATTGAATCTCAACATCCCATTTTTGAACTGGGATTGCCGCTTGCGGAGACGCGTGAATTTTGGAACGGACTGCCTCCTCTCGACGGGTATCATCGACTCGCCGGTGTGCGCCCTGGCGCGTCCACCCTGGCTGTGGTACGCGAAACCGGCGCGCCGATGATGGTGAGCTGGCAAAGAGGCAAAGGGCGGGTCATGGCTATGTCCTCGCTTTCTACATGGCAATGGTCGCTTGATCTGGCGGAACGCAGCGTGCCGCCGGGCAACTATGTGCAGCTCTGGCGCCAGAGCGTGCGCTGGCTGACCACTCAGACAGATTCCAAACCGGTGCGGATTGTCCTGTCCGACAACCGTTATTCGTCGGGGAAGAAATGCTCTATCCGCGTGGTGGTCCAGCCGGACCGTCTGAAAGATACGCAGAATCTCAATGTCCAGCTCACTGTTGCGCAGGCAGGTTCTCAGCCGCAAAATCTGCCGCTGGTCAATGCCGGACGGTTCGAGTACCGCGCGGAATGGATTCCTCCGGGCGAGGGCGCGTACACTTTTTCCGCGCAGGCGAAAAGCGGCGTGTCCAAATTCGAAGACCAGCGCACAGTACAGGCGGAATCTGTGGACGCGGAACTGGACAGTCCCTACCCGGACGAAGATTTTCTGAAAGAAATCGCTCAGCGTACCGGCGGCGGGTACAAGAAAGCAGACGAATTTACAGCGGCATGGCTGAAAGAAAATATCCGCGCCACTGCGTCCGCTCCGTCGGAACAGGTGCAGAAAACATTGTGGACGCATCCGGGATGGCTGGCTTTGCTTGCCGCGCTGCTCATCGCGGAGTGGACCTTGCGACGGTACCGGGGTGAACTGTAAATGCGGGCTATGAAATTAGCGGGTGTGCTTGCAATAGTTACCGCTGCCGGGATTTATATCCATAGCGCGAGTCCTTCTGTTTCCGTCGGGGATTCGGGGGAATTTATTGCGGCGTCGTCCACGCTGGCACTGGCTCATGCGCCAAGTTACCCGCTTTTTACGTTAATGGGTAAATGCGCGGCTGTGCTCAATCCGTTCGGCGCTCTCGCGTACCGTATAAATATTCTGAGCGCATTACTTGGCGCGGCAACAGCTTTGCTTACCTTCTTTGTCTGCCGTCGGACCGGAGCGGGTGAACTTGCTTCCGCATTGGCGGCAATGACGCTGCTTTTTTCCAATGTGCTGTGGGAACCGTCGCTCACGACCGAGGTGTTTACACTGAACAGTGTTTTTACCTGTGCTGTTCTGCTGGTGTTTTTGTCAGACGGTCTGCCGCGGAAATCGCGCGTGTACCTGGGCGCTTTTCTTTTTGGAATTGGGAGCGGGAACCATCATACTTTAGTGTTAGTACTTTCTGCCGTCGGACTTCTTTACCTGAATGAACTGCGGATGCTAGCGGGCACAAGCAGAGACAAGACGCGGATATTTGCGGGCGATTTGGCGGGAGCCCTGATTTTCTTTATGCTGGGATTTTCCATTTATCTGTTTCTGCCTGTGAGGTCTTTGCGCAACCCGGTGCTCGACTGGAGCAATCCTGAAACTTTTGACAACTTCCTGCGCGTAATTTTGAGAAAAGATTATGGCTCGTTTTCGCTCACTTTGGGCGAAAAATTGCCGCGCAACTGGGACACTTTCACGAGACAGACCGGACGGTATCTGACGTTCATGTCGAACGATTTTACCGCGGCCGGGACCCTGCTGATGGGGTTGGGATGGGCGGTATGGTTTCGCAGGAACCGCGCGGTCGCGGCATCGCTGTTTGCATTTTTTATCGTGAGCGGGATTGGATTTTTGCTTTTGGGCAACCTGCCTTTTGATTCGCAGTCCACAGGAGTTTTGGGCCGGTTTTATCTCATGCCGGCGATTGCGGGGGCGGGCGCATTGAGTCAATTGTTCGACTGGGTCATCGGCAGTGAAAAGAAAATTGGAGAGCGTGGTTTTTCCGGAGTGCGAAGGGCGGCCGGGACTGTCCTCTGTTTTTGTCTGCCGCTGTTTCTGCTCTGCAATGCGCATGGACACAGGACATTTTCGCGGCACGATTATGCGGCACACGATTACGGACGCAACCTTCTGCGCACTCTGCCGCCGAATGCCGCGCTGTTCATGGACGGAGGGGATGACACTTTCTACACGCTCGCCTATTTTATGCTGGCGGAAAATAGGCGGCCGGACCTGCGTATCCACGACAGAGGCGGTCTGATTTTCCGTAATCCGTATGGCGACGATTTCCGCAAGATTACCAGGGATGAAAAAGCTGCGCGCCGGCAGACAGTGGAAGAATCTTTTCTCAATAAGCGGCCGCTCTATTATTCGACGTTTGATACAAAAGCGCTGAACAATGCTGTTTTATCCCAGCGCGGAATTCTCTATGAAGCCATGACCGCCAAAGACGAACCGTCGGCAAAGAGTCTGCCGTTGTGGGAATGTTATTCTTACCGCGGTATCTATGCTCCGTCGGACAATTTCCCGTACCGTCTCAGGGCGCTGGCGCCGCTTTATGCATTTATGCAGGGTGTCGGAAACTGGGATTTGCCTTTGCTCCGTAGGGCGGCAGGTTATGGTACGGACGTTCTGTGGCTGCAGTCGAATCTGGTGATTGCGGTTGCGGTGAAGGCATACGAGAGGGTACAGCGCGGACGTATGGCCGAGGCC
>CAYHWZ010000321.1:0-2966 GCA_964359975.1 uncultured Elusimicrobia bacterium
AGGCGGCGTCTCGATGCGCGGCTGGACAGGAGCAGGCGGCGCGGCTCTGCGTTCGCTCACTCTGCGGATCATATCTTCCAACTCGGCCACACGTTTTTTCATGCGGTCTGACTCAATCTTGGATTCAAATAGTTTCTGTTTCATGGTGTCGATTTCTTTGGATTCCTGCAGACGCATGCGGTCTTCGATTTTCTCAATCTGTTGACGCACCCAGGTGGATTCCAGTTTCCCGCTGCGGTTCTCGTCGCGCAGACGCTCCAGCTCTTTCTCCATGCCTTTGAGTTCAGCGGCTTTCTCTTCGAGCATGCGTTCCATCACTTTGTCTTCTTCTTCGAATTCCCACCGCGTCTGCGCCGGTTCGCGTCCGAACTTGACCGTCACGCTGAACCGGTGACTGCCGGCCACGGATTCCACTCCGGCCAACGGGAACACGAACGCGTAGTCCAAGCTGAAGTATCCTCCCTTGTATCCCATACCGGCTCCCACTTCTCTGCGGGTGCGGCTGCCTGCGGTAAATCCTGCGCGCAAGCCAACGGCTTTGAACAGGTACTTTTCCACGCCCATGGAGATGGAGACATCTTTGTCTTTGCGCGATATCTCTCCGTCGAAGTTGAGTTGTCTTTGATGATAGCCAAATCCACCCCTTATTTCAAGTGGAACGCGGTCTCCTCCGCCCAATCCTACGTCCGGCTGGTTCATATCTTTGACCATCAGACCGAACGAGTACGATGCGTTGGGACGGTACATGGCTCCCAGATCGAACGCGTAATGGCTGGTGTTGGACCCTGCTTTGAACAGCGGGTCAATCTGTGTATAAATGTCCGAACCGAATGTGCGGCGCAACACTTTGCCGGTGCCGCCGAGGAAAAGTCCGTCGAGGAAAACTTCTTTGCCGTAGGCCATACTGATGACGTCTTCGCGGTAGGCGCCTTCGAGAGAGAGAGAGAGCCAGCCCACACCGAGTGTGCCAAGTTGTCCCCCGCGCAGCGCCTGGGCCACGCCGACGAATCCGTTGCCGATGTTGGAGTTGTCTTTGAGCCCGATGAAAAGTTTGCCATATCCGCCGGTGAGTTCGCCGCGTCGCACCTGGGCGAGTCCTGCGGGGTTGTAGTATATCGCGTGTGTGTCGTCGCTGATGGCGGTGAACGCGCCCCCCATCCCTATCGGCCGCGCGCCGGCTCCGATGTTTTCAAACGCGGCGAAAACGGTGGAAAGTGGAAAGTGGAAAGTTAAAAGCAGCAAAATAATCCTGATCATTTTCATTTTAATGTCTCCTGTATCTGAACTTAAATCTCTTCTTAAACTTTCCACTGTGTTTATCATCTCGCGACCACCATTGTTCCGTTAATGACTTTACCTTCCGACTGGATCTGATAGACGAAGATACCGCTGCGGACATATTCGCCGCTCTTGTTGCGTCCGTTCCATTTGAGTGAAACAATGCCGTCCTGACCGGCGACGATGCCCTGTTCAAAGTCCGCCACTTCCGCGCCGGTGATATCGTAAATCTTGGCCTGCGTCACAATGCTGTTGTTCGGATTTTCCAGGAACAATATCATCTCATCGTTCACGCCGTCGTTGTTCGGCGTGAATATCTTTCTCGGCGTGAGCTGCGTGAGAGTGAACGCATCGGCGCGTTTCACGTTGCGCACCTGGAACTTGCCGATAGGCCGCGCCGTCTTGACAGCCACTGTGCCTCTGTTTTCGTCAACCACTCCGCCGAACTTGACGAACTCAACCGTGTTGTGCCAGAACACTCCGACGTCGCGGATGGATCCGACAAACTTGCGCAGCGTTACGCCGGGTTTAAGATACCTGCCCGTTCCCGGAGCTCCTCTCAATCCCGGCGCAGCCGACACACCCGCGGCGTAGCGGAACTGGAACGACACGGTAGGCCGCGCCATCTTGATTTCTTTCACTTCCCTGCCGGTGATGGCGCCGAAAGCTTTTACTTCATACGAACTGAGTATGGTGCCGGTCTCCTCCGATTCGTTGCGCTGAATCTTCATGCGGATATCTTCACCGAATGTGTTGGTCGTTCTGTTGAACACTTTCGCGTCGTCCCCGGCAAATATCAACTGCGCCGTACCGTCGGACGATGCCGCCACGAGCATGGGCGTTGCAAGTGTCTGCACCAGGTTCGAGTCTGCACTTTCGTTATCAGAGAGATCAACTGCCCGCACCATGTACCACACTACCGGCGGCACCAGGTCCGGCGAAATCCACGAATGGGTGCTCGGCGAAACGCGGTCTCTGAACTCAAACGGACCTTCCGATTCGCTGGACTTGTAGATGCGGTACTCGACGAGTTCCACCTGTGTCGAACCGGCCACATCCAGTTCCACCTGGCTCCATCGCATACTGAACACGCCGTCCGAACCCAACGTGCCGAATAGTCCGGCAGGCGCTTCAGGAGCCGCGGCTTTTCTCGGACGCGCTGACACTGTCGCGGAGAACGGACTCTCCACTCCGTTCGTGTTCACCAGTGTCACTTTATAGTAATACGTGACGCCGTTGGTCACGTTGAGGTCCAGATAGAAACTGTTTGTGATCGCCGTTACATTGAGTTTGCTGAATCCGGCGGACGGATCCACTGTGCGGTATACGAAGTAACCTGTAGTGTCGGCTTCTATATTGTCCTGCCAGTCCAGAGTGACGCGCTTGTTGCCTGCTACTGCCGTCAGACCCTCAATCTGTGTGGGCAGTGTCCGGGTGGTCAGTGTGGCGTCGAATGATGTGTAGACCGATTCACCGTTCTTCGCGCGGACACGCAGATAATAGAAGGTAAAGGTCTGCAGGCCGGTGATATTCGCGTTGGTGGTGGTGATGGAAACTGTGTTGTACCAGGCAAATCCGGCGTCTGTGCTGTACTGCACCTCGTAGTTTGTGCCGGCAGCGTTGCTGTTTGCCGACCACGACATACTGATGGTGGAGACAAGCGTATCGGTGATCGCGCTTCCGGTCGG